>JAIQFL010000344.1 GCA_020073365.1 Terriglobia bacterium
GAACAGGAAGGAGCGATTTGATCTTCGAAACCCGCCTGCCGGCGGACGAAGGGGAGGACTGGAATCAGGTTTTGCAGAATGCCCGAACTGGATCAAACTGGCCTTGCCAAACAGCCAGCCGGTAAGGTAAAACAGGTCTGTCCAGGATGATGGTCCGTTGGCCGGTTTTGAAGTGACCCTCTATGGCCGGTTTTGAAGTGACCCCCGAGGTGGAAAGTCTGTGCCGGTCTTCCAGAGGACCGGGTGATTTTGGAATACCAGCTTTGGCATGGTTCATTCCACCTCCATTTGAGAAGAAGCGCTTTTCAGTAATTGAAACCGGCTTGGATGCCAGCACGGCGGCGACATCAGGACAAACGGAAAAGCTCGGGATATTTTTCAGGAGGGGGCGATGCTGGTCAGTGTTTCGTAGGAGAGGGACCGAAACTGCCCCTGCGTCGGTGTTTGAGCGATTCGGTGAGTGGTGGATCCGCGAGTGCTTATTTGTCCTGCTTCTTCTCGGGCGGCTTATCGCCTACTTTTTCGCCCGGCCTGAGCAACGTTGGCGGCTTTCTCGCGGGCGGCTTGTCCGCCTCGGCCGCGGCCTTCTCCGCGACTTTCTTGTCGTCGGCCTGCTTGCCCTCGCGCTCGACCGGAGTCATGGTCTCTTCGACGGCCTTCTTCTCCCGCTCCTCGCGAGCCTCCACGGCCTGGGTGCGCTTGCCGAGGTCTTGTTGCGCCGATTCCAGGCTGTCGTTAGTGGTCTCGATGGCCGTCCGCAACACAAACTCGTAGCGTTCCATGTCCTTCGGATGGCTCTCCTGGGCCTTCTGCAGGATCGGCAGCGCATCCTTCTCTGTGGAGGCCACCAGCTTGAGTCCCGGCTGCATGTCCACCTTGTGAGCCAGCGCCGCATCGGTGACGTCATCGATGGCGTCGATAATCTTGGCGTAGTCGTCCAGCGCGTCATGAATGAGGATGGAGCGGCCGGCCTTTTCTTTCGAGAGAAGACTCTTCACCATGTCGATACGCTGCCTGGCAAACTTGGCGTAGAGGGCCACGCGGGCATTGGGCTCCTGTGCCTCTTTGATCTGGTCGATCTCGTCAGCCGTCAGGAAGTCGCGTTGCGCGGCCAGGGGCGCCGCCAGCAGCAAACAACAAAGCAGGGTTCTCATTTGTGCTTACCCTCCATGATCCCCAGCAGCAAATTGTCGTGTACCTGCTGAACGCGGGCTTTGACCTGATCCAGCATGGGCCGGTCCGTGAAGCCCATCATCTGCTGGAAGGAATCCAGTTTCCGCACCAGGTCGCGAGTTTGCATCTCTGCCTTCTTGAACCATTTTGAACTCTTGCGCGGGTCCTTGCCGGTCTGTGTCAGGGACGCATACGCCAAATCCACGGATTCCAGAATCTCCGCGATGGCAGCGGCAGCCGGATCGTTCTCGCCCTTCTCATACGACGCGCGCGCCACCTGATACGCGGCGAACGCGTTATCCATGGCGAGTTGAGAGCGCTTTTCGAGGTTGGGTTCCGCCTGGGCGCGCTTTAGGTCCGCCCGCAAAGACCCGGCGCACATCAGGCCGATCGCCAGCGCCGCCTGCATGGATCGAGATCCCATTACCGCTTCTCCAGTTCCCGTTGAATGATCCTCACCCGCGCGCGTGCCTGGATCTCCTGGTTCGTGTTCTTCCCCCCGCTCATCGAGAGGAAGTGCTGATAGGCGTCCAGCGCCAGCTTCAACTGCTTGAGCTTGTCTAGAATGATCGCACGAAGAAACCAATTGCCGGGAGTGTTTTCGCCCAGATCGCGTGCTTTGTCGAAGGCCGCCAGGGAAGGCTGGAAGTCCCCCATCATGTAGAGCATGCCGCCCAGCTCGCTCCAGGTCATGGCCTCGCCCGGTTTCAGTTTGGCGGCTGCGTAGAACTGGTTGGCCGCCGGGAGGTACTGTTTCCGGTCCCGCAAGGCGCGCGCATACATCATGCGGAAGTCGTAGTTCGAGGGCTCGGCCGCCACCGCTTTGTCGAGCAACGGGAGCGCCTTCTCGATCTGACCAGCAAAGAGATAGGCCGCCGCGAGCGCCGCCCGGTTCGCCTGAGTCGGATCCTTGCCGAAGGCCGCCTCCAGACGTGGAACGGCATCGGCGTATTGTTGGTTTTCGAGCATCAACTGGCCCATGTGCTCCTGGGCGGCGGCGTTGTCGGGAAACTCCCGGTAGATCTTGATGGCTTCGCCCGGCTGCTTGGCTTGCTCGTAGAGAGAGGCCAGTTCCAGAAGATAGTCGCGGTACCTGGAGTCGAGCTGGCCCGCCTGGCGGAAATGCAGATCTGCATCCGCCAGCTTACCTTGCCGCGCCAGGGCGTGGGCCAACCCGAGTTCGGCGGTAGCCGATTTGGGGTCCAGTTCGAGCGCCAGGTGATAATTCTCTTCGGCTTTGTCCAGGACCCCGGTTTCCAGTTGCGCCTCCGCCAGGTAGTATCGCGGCCGGAACTCCTTGGGCTTCTGCTCCACAGCGCCTTCGAACAATGGCAAGGCCGCGGCCGGATCCTGCTGCCGCATCAACAGGATTCCCGCGTTGAGCTGGGCTTCGTACAGGCCGGGTTTGAGTTCCAACGTCTTCCGGTACTCGGCAATCCCTTCCCCGTCTTTATGAAGGAGCCCATACGCCAGCGCCAGGTTGAAATGCGCCGTGTAGTCCTTCGGGTCGGCATCGATGGCCTTGCTGAATGACTGAACGGCGGCTTCGTACTTGCCCTCATCGAGGGCCTTCATGCCTTCGGAACTGTAGTCGACGGCCTGGAGGAAGAAGAGCGCGACGGCCATGGCCCACATACTCTAATTCTAGTCCGGCCGGCAGGCTTTTGAACCGCGGCCATGGGCCTCCTTGGGCCTCCGGGGCCTCCAGCGGAAGACCCGCGCGCTAATCGACTACCTTTCTTGCTTCGGTATGCCAGGAATGGGCACATCGGGAGTCTCGGCGCCAAAGTTCAATGGAATATCGATCAGGGCGACTCGCTCATCGTCCTCGTCCGTAACGCGCAGTTTGTAGTGCGCGGGTGGAGCGTCGAACACGATATATCCCTGCAGACTATCGGCCGGCTTTACCTGGCGCAGAAAACCAATCCACTGCGGCACGCCGTCGCCGTTGCTGAGTTCCTGATAGCTTTTGCCGTGATCGTCCTGGATGGTCAGATTGGGAACGACCAGGTCGCCGCCGCTACTGTTCACCGCACTCAGACGGACCAGAAAAAAACGGTGTTGAGGAACTCGGGGAGTGGGTTCCTGCGGGATTTGCGTGAGCCACTGCGTCTCGAAGGCCGTATAGATGATATGCCCGAGTTCAACCCTGTCACCCATGGGGTAGGTGCGGACCGGGTAAGCCGGTTTGTCCCCGCAGGCGATCCCGAGCAGCGCGGCGATAACGGCCGCAAAGAACAAAGGAACACGAAGTTGACGCATGTCGCTGACCTATTCTCCGCGCACACACCGGCGGTGTCAACCAAGGTAGAACCCTTGCCGGCCTACCGCGGCTGCTGTTGCTGGAGCAGGAGCTCGAATTTCTTGCGTTGCTCTTCGTTCAGCAATTGTTCCACGCGCTGTTTGCTGTCGCTCAGCACCGTGTGATAGAGCTGCCAGAAGTCGTTGAGGAGGGATTCGATCTGCTCGGACTGAGCGGGCGTGAGATCCAGTTCCTTCTGCATGCGCGCAAAGTAGCGGGCTTTCCCCGCCGGCGTGTCGAATGCGGGCTGGTGCAGCCCCTTGTGAACACCCAGATTCATGGCTACGGCCCCGGCTGCCGCCCCGGACAGGAAAACCAGCGCCAGCGTAATGGCGCAGGCCAGCTTGGGATTCCAGGTTTTCCCTATGGCCGTCCTTTCCAGCAGGTTAGTGCTGCTCATAGGCTGTGAGGGTCACCAGCATATTGTCGCGCGCCGGAGCGGACTCGAAGGTCGGGGAATCCTGTTCCGCCATGACGGCTTCGGGAGAGGGCCCGCCTTGATACGCGATCTCGCTCGATATCAGGTAGCTGCCCAACACCGCCAGTGTCAGCAGGGACGCAAAGGCCAAGCGCCGGCCGAATGCGAAATCCATCGCGAAAAGACCGGCAAACGTGGGGGTAGCCTGACGCTCACCCACCTTTTGCCTGACCCCCGCATAGAAGCCGGGAGAAAGGTCGAAAACTTCACTGGACCGCAAAGAGACAAACAACTGCGAGACATCCTGCATACTCCGGATCTCCTCGCGGCACATCTTACAGGTGCACAGGTGCGCCTCGATTTCTCGTTGAGTTGCCGGCTCCAGCGCGTCAGCCAGGTACTCTTCGAGGCTCTCCATCACTACCGCGTGCATATGTTTCTTCCCTTACAAATGTAAAATACTGCGCCCAAAACTTCCCCATAGCGGATCTATTGCCTGGCCGCTTGCGCTTCCGGGCCTGCCCGCTTCCGGGGTCTATTTCCATCGAAACTCTTCGGCTCAACCTCTTCGGGCTCGACCTTGCCGGTCAACCAACCACCAGGCCGGGAGCGCGATCCAGGCGTTGAGCCGCCTTGACCAATTTCTGCCGCGCGCGGAACAGCTTCACCTTAATGGTGTTCTCGTTCATGCCGGTCTTTTCCGCCAGCTCTTCCACCGAAAACCCCTCAACTTCCTTCATCATCAATAACATACGCTCCTCTTCGGAGACGCGCGTGAGGAGTTTCAGGACGTAATCCCGGCGAGCCAGGTCGGTATCGGCCGGTGTCTGCCGGTCGACATTGGGTTCCGTGTTCTCCACCCGCCGAACTTCGTCCTCGCTGAGGTCGCTCTCATAGACCAGCTTCCGGACCTTGCGCTTGCGCAGATAATCGAAACACTCGTTGACCGCAATCTTATAAATCCAGGTAATCAGGGAACTGCGGAAATCGAAGCTTTTGAGGGAGACGTAAACTTTGGCAAATACCTGCTGCGCAATATCTTCCACGTCGTTGCGCTGCCGCACGATGCCGTGAATAATGGAAAACACCTTGGATTGATACCGTTCCACGATTTCGCGGAACGCTGTCTCGTCGCCCGTCTGGGCCCGGCGGACGAGAGATCCTTCCGGGGTGTTCTGATAGTCCACTCTGGATTTCGCCGCAACCTTGGTGCCGAATCCGGGGAATGTCAGTACGCCGGTAAGGGTTCCCATACACCGATTCCGACGCGACATACCGTTTTCGGGTTTCAAGGACCTGTTTAGTTCGCCATTCGCAAGATAGCACAGTGGGCAGATCGCTCGACTGCCGGGCCCGGTCGCCGCCGAGGATTAACACCCTCGGTTCGGCCCGATCGGGCTCCTCCACTCAGATCCCCGGGCGGACCCGGTGCCTGAGGAGCCCCGTCCAGATCCTCCGCCCACGATTGCGATCCGATCGGGAACCCCTATTGCCGCTCAGCCGCGATTTTGCGCGACCCAACCCCTCCTCTTTACATCTACAATACATAAGGGTGGAGCGATATGGTCCGATTTGTATAATGGAACGACGCAAAGCCCGAATCCAGGAGTATAAGACGACATGGTGCAAATAACGGAAAGAGCGGTTGGTAAGGTAAAAGAGATTATGAACTCCCAGGAGCCCAGCCCTGCCGGACTGCGGATTGCGGTGGTAGGCGGAGGATGCTCCGGGTTCAGCTATTCGATGGCCTTCGAGAACCAGCCTAACATGCTGGATAAGACGTACACGTATGACGGGTTGAAGATATTCATCGATCAGGCCAGCCTGCTCTATCTGGATGGCGCCGAGGTCGATTACGTGGAAACGCTGGAGGGTTCCGGTTTCAAGTTCAACAATCCCCAGGTCAAATCCACGTGTGGCTGCGGTAGTTCATTCCAGGTCTAAGACGCGTTCCACGACTGCGATCGAGGCGCTCCCCCCCGCGCGAGGCGCGCTTCTTGTGCTTTGGCCAGCGAGAATTATGGCCACGGATAAACACGGATCAACACCGATAAGATAAGGACGGAGCTATCGGTGTCCATCCGTGTTGTTCTGTGGCCCAAAATCACGGTCTTCACATTAGTCCAGAAGAGCCCCATGCTACAATCTTTCGCATGCGCCGCCTGCTGCTGTTAGGCGCGATTGCGCTGTGCGCCTGCCACCGCGCTACAGAGCATCCGCGGACCTTGCGAGTGTTGGTAGCGGCCGACCCTACATTCCGGGAACGTTCCAATTGGCGGGAGGTGATTACCTCCCGGCTGCACGAAGTTTCCAGCATTTATGCCGCTCGGTTCGGCATCAGCCTGGAGTTGGCCGGCGCATCCGAATGGAGCCCCGAGCCGCAACTGTCTCCCGAGGAAAAGCGCCGCCGGTTGAGCGGATACAACTCCGACGGCAACGCGGTGTTTTTGGGATTCGCGGCCCCGGTTGGGGATGGGGCGGAGCCCGGCGTGGCGGTATCCTTCGACCCCCGCGTGCTGGTGTTCGATTTCCCGGCCAGATCCGAGCGACAGAACGAACTTTTTCTCGCCCATGAGTTAGGCCATATGTTCGGCGCCTGGCACTCCCCGGACGGCAGTTCGTTGCTGCACCTGCCACCCGGCGCGTCATTCGACGACACCACCACGGAATCGATCCGCCTCTCGGGTTCCTGTGACTTCCGCGCTGGCGCGGCGGGCCTGAGTCATGAGACGGCGGACCAGGTGGCCAAGCTCTGGTCCGCCTCCAACTCCAACATGGCTTCGAACCCGCTCCTCGATTCCTACATGCACATGGGGCACGAGCTCCTGAATACCGGACACGTGCAGCAGGCAATCGAACCGCTATCCCGGGCCATCGAGTTGGCGCCGGGCGACGAGAACGCCCACTATATGCTGGCGAGTGCCGATCTGGCCCTGAACCGTTTCGCGGCCGCCGCCGGCGAATTCCGGAAAGTGGTGGAACTCAATCCGCGACACGTCACCGCCTGGAACAACCTCGGCGGAGCGCTTCTCGAATCCGGGCAACCCGAGGAGGCGGTCGCGGCGTTTCGGAAAGCCCTCGAGATGGGTCCCCCCAATCAGACCATACGGTCCAACATCGCGACCGCCCTGGTCCGCACGCCCGGCCATCTGGACGAAGCGATTGCGGAACTTCAGGAGGTTTTGCGCAAGGATCCGAATGAAGAACATGCCAGGGAGGCACTGACGGCCGCCCTGGCAGCCAGGCAGAGAGGTCTCAAATAAAGGAACGGCGGAATCGGGAAATCGTGGGGTCGTCGGTGTTTTTTGTGGGACTACCGATCGTCGCGGGAGGCCCACACCGCGCTAAAATCTACGAATGACCCGAAAAACGCTGCTGCTCGCACTCCTCCTTGCCGGTTTCGCCTCCGCGCAGAACCGGGTTTACGAACTCCGAACGTATACTTGCAATGAAGGCAAGCTGGAGGCCCTGAAGTCGCGCTTCCGCGATCACACCATCGAGATCTTCAACCGGCACGGTATGGAGAGCATTGGCTACTGGGTGCCTCAGGACCCCGAGAAGTCCAAGACCACTTTGATCTACATTCTGGCACATCCCAGCCGGGAAGCCGCCGCCAAGAATTGGAAGGAATTCAGCAACGACCCCGAATGGAAGAAGGTCGCAGCCGAATCGCAGGTCAACGGCACGATCCTGGCAAAGCCGCCGGAATCGGTCTTCATGGACCCCACTGACTTCTCGAAGTTGAAATAACCGTGGACATCGCGCGCCAGTCGCACATGCGCCTTCTGATCGAGCAACTCCAAAAGCTGGAGGCGCGTCTTCGCGAAGGCGGCGGGCCGGCGCGCATCGAGCGGCAGCACCGTGCCGGCAAGATGACAGCCCGCGAGCGCATCGCGGCCCTGCTCGATGCGGATGCGTTTTTCTTCGAGATTGGCCTGCTTATCGCCTACGACAGCTACGACGGCCAAGCCCCCGCGGCCGGCGTGGTCACCGGGCTGGGCAAGATCGAAGGCCGGCCCGCCGTCATCGTGGCGAATGACGCCACCGTGAAGGCCGGCGCCTGGTGGCCCGAGACCATTACCAAGATTCTGCGAGCGCAGGAAATCGCCATGCGGAATCGCCTGCCCATCGTGTACCTGGTGGACTCAGCGGGCGTGAACTTGCCGTATCAGGACGGTATCTTTCCCGGCCGGTACGGCGCCGGACGCATCTTTCACTACAACTCCCTCATGCGCCGGAAGCTGCGCATTCCGCAGATCGCCGCTGTGATGGGCCCGTGCATCGCCGGTGGAGCCTACCTCCCGGCGCTCAGCGATATCATCATCATGGTGGAGGGAACCAGTTTCATGGGACTGGGGGGGCCCAACCTGGTGAAGGGTGCCACCGGACAGGTCATCGATTCGGAACCGCTCGGCGGCGCCCATCTTCACACCGCGGTCAGCGGCGTGGCGCATTACATGGCCAAGGACGACGCCGATTGCCTGGCGCGCATCCGCCAGCGCTTTCGCCAGTTCCCCGCAAGCTCAGGCGTCCCCGCCGCTGTTCCCCCAAGTGACACAGGCATTCCTGCCTGTGTTCCCCCTTTGCTCGATCCCTCCGATCTCTATGGCTGCCTCCCCTCCGACCACCGCCTGCCCTACGACATCGAAGAAGTGATCTTCCGCCTTTTCGACAACGCCGACTACGCCGAGTTTCAACCCGAGTACGCGCCCGAGATGTTGTGCGCCAACGCCCGTCTGGCGGGCCATCCGGTGTCCATCATCGCCAATCGGCGGGGCTTTCTGAAGGCGCACGGGCGCCCCCGGATCGGCGGGATCATCTACACGGAATCGGCGCGCAAGGTGGCCTACTTCGTGGAGACCAGCGAGCGCCTCCGCCAGCCGCTGATCTATCTTCAGGACGTTTCCGGTTTCATGGTGGGACCGGAGGCCGAGCGGGAGGGCATCATCCGCGCCGGCGCGGAGATGGTGGAGTCCATGTCCTGCGCATCGGTGCCGAAGATCGTACTGACCCTCAACCATGCCAGCGGCGCCGGCTACTATGCCATGGCCGGGCAGGGCTTCGATCCGAACTTCACCATCAATTGGCCCACCGCGCGGATCGGGGTGATGGAAGGCGAATCCGCGGTAGTCGCGCTCTACTCCGCGGAGCTGGAAAAATTCAAGGGCGGGCCGCTGCCCGAAGAACTACGGGAGGCCGTGGAAAAAACGCGCGCCGACTACGAGCGCTGGCTCGACGCGCGATACGCCGCCGCGCGGGGCCATTGCGACGCCATCATCGACCCGCTGGATACGCGCCAGGTGCTGACCTTCCTTCTGGAGGCATCGACAGGCAGTGGCCGCGACTGAATGAATCCGGCCGACGACCTGGGGAGGCGCCAGTTTCACCTGCGACCGCTGTTCCGTGTGGGGACGCGCCTTACTGGCACTGCGTCCCGTTCAGGTAAAACGCCGCGGGATTGTTGTTCGAACCGCTATAACTCGCATTGAATCCCACCCCGCTTAACGTCGTTCCCGCGGCAATCGTCCCGTTCCAACTCGCATTGGTCAGCGTCGCGTTCTTCCCGGTCTGCGAGAAGTTCGAATTCCACGCCTGGGTGATTTGTTGATTGCCGGGCCACGTCCATGTCAACTGCCAGCCGTCGATCGGCGCCGGCCCCGTGTTCTTGATCGTGATCGCGGCAGTGAAGCCCACGTTCCACTGCGTCGGCACCGTGTAGTGGACCTTGCACGAAACCGCCGCCTGCGTGGTCGCGCTCGCCTGGTTGGACGCCGCCGATTCAATGTTGGCATTCTGCGCCGTCACCACGTAGTACCGCTTGGTGGATGGCGGCAGAGCTGTGTCCGCGTAGCTCGTCACGGTCACACCCGAAGCAATCCGGTTCGCCGTGGAAGGTGTGAATCCCGCGGTCGCCGATGCGTATACGTTATAGGAGACTCCCGAGGTGGCGCTCGCCG
This sequence comes from Terriglobia bacterium, assembly GCA_020073365.1. GTDB lineage: Bacteria > Acidobacteriota > Terriglobia > Bryobacterales > Bryobacteraceae > JAIQFL01. The sequence continues at coordinate 9,851 of JAIQFL010000344.1, forward strand.
TCCAGGTCAGATTGATCTGGCTCGAGGAGGCCGCGGTGGCCACGAGTTTCGACGGAGGCGCCGCCGCGATGGTCACACTGACGGGCGACGACGCGCTGGCCGCGTATCCCGCAGCACCGCCGTACGATGCCGTCACGGAGTGACTGCCCACCGCCAGATTGGACACCGCCAGCACAGCCGATCCACCGCTCAACGCCACTGTCCCGATTGCCGTTGCGCCGTCCAGGAACTGCACGTTGCCGGCGGCCGCCGCCGGCGCTACCGTCGCGGTGAAGGTCACGGTCTGCCCCGCCACTGCCGCTGTTTTGTTCGCGGATAAGGTGGTTGTGGTGACTGCCTTCACCGTCTGCGCCAGTACGCTCGAGGTGGCGCCGTTATAGTTAGCGTCGCCGCCGTAAACCGCTGTGATCGAGTGGCTGCCCGCTGCCAGGGCCGCCGTGCTCAGCGCCGCTGCGCCGCCGCTCAACGCCGCCGTCCCGATTACCGTGGCGCCGTCCAGGAACTGTGCGTTCCCGGTGGCCGCCGCCGGAGTCACCGTTGCGGTGAGGATCACCGTCTGCCCGGCTACGGACGGGTTTAGAGAAGAGCCCGGCGATACACTCGCTCCGGCTTTCGACACCGACACCGTCACCGGCGAAGAAGTGCTCCCGCCAGTACCGGCATCGCCGCCGTACACCACCGTGATGGAGTGCACGCCTGCCGCCAGATTCGCCGCCGTCAGCGATGCCCTGCCGCCGCTCAGAGCCGCCGTGCCGATCGGCGTCGCACCATCCAGGAATTGCACCGTGCCGGTGGCCGAAACAGGCGCTACCGAGGCGGTAAGGGAAACGCTCTGACCGAACACAATCGTCCCGCTGCTGGCGGAAAGCGAGGTTGTACTGGGCGCCTTCGTCACGGTCTGCGTGATCGCGGCCGAGGTGACTGCGTTGCAGTTGGCATCGCCGGCATATACCACGGTGATCGAGTGGCTGCCGGCGGCCAGTCCCGCCGTGCTGAACGATGCTGTGCCGAAGACGGTTGCCACTGTCCCGATCACGGTCGCGCCATCCAGGAACTGCACGTTACCCGTGGCCGTGATCGGCGCTAGCGCGACGCTGAAGACGACTGGCTGTCCGCTTGCCGCGGGATTTACCGAGGAACTGAGCGCCATGGTGGTAGCTGCTTTCGATACCGTTACCGTCGCCGCCGCCGACGTGCTTCCCGCGTAGGTAGCATCTCCGCTAAACACCGCGGTCACCGTGTGCGTGCCTACCGCCAGGGTCGTCGTGTTCAACACCGAGATTGGCCCGTTCACCGGCAGCGTAATCAGAACTGTCGCGCCGTCCATTATGTCCACCGTGCCAGTGGCAAACGCGGGAGTTACGGCCGTCGTGAAAAGCACGCTTTGCCCATAGACACTGGTTGCCGTGTTGGCGGAGAGCACGGTGGTACTGGGAGTCTTCGTCACAGTTTCCGTCAGCACCGCGGAGGTGACGGGGTTGCAGTTGGTATCGCCGCTGTAGACCGCGGTGATGGAGTGGCTGCCGGCTGAAAGCGTGGTGCTGGCGAATGACGCGGTCGCGCCGGTCATCTGTACGGTCGCCAGCAAGCTTGCCCCGTCCATGAACTGCACGCTACCGGTAGCGGCCGATGGCGTGACAATCGCGGCGAACGCGACCGATTGGCCCGTCGTCGCCGGATTGAGGGACGACGAGAGCACGATCGACGTCGATGCCTTGTTCACCGTCTGCGTGATAGCCGGGGAGGTGCTCGCCCCATATCCGGCGTTCGCACTATACCCAGCGGTAAGGGTATGGCTCCCCACCGCCAACTGGGCCGTCGTGAGGCTGGCGCTGCCGCCGCTCAAAGCCATGCTGCCCAATTGTGTTGCCCCGTCATAGAAAACCACCGTCCCCGCGGCCGCGGCGGGTGTGATGGTGGCGGTCAGGGTGACCGCCTGACCCCAGGTGGATGGCGAGCCGCTAGTCGTCAGAGCCAGCGTGGTCGGTGTGATGGAGTTGATGGTCTCGATCCATGTGTTCGATGTCCCCGGCGCCGCTACCTTGAGGTCGCCAGGGAAAACCGCCAT
>JAIQFL010000345.1 GCA_020073365.1 Terriglobia bacterium
ACGTGTCATCCCGGAGCAGGTTATTACCAACCTTGGGTGCAACAGATATCCCGCTGGAGTATCGATATCCCCCCGAATTCGAGCAGCAGGAAGACTCAGCACACCATCTATCTACTTGAAAGATTGTGCCTTAGCCTCAATCGCAAAAGAGCCGCACCCTATCGTCTTCCGGGAGCACCGTCAACCAACTGTATTGGTTGGCGGCTTCTCGAATCGCGTGGCAGGTCCTCGCGTAGGCGCGGCATCCGAGACTCCATTCATTGTCTCCACCCTCTTGGTCGTGAAGTAGGACAGTCGTCTGCCGCGTGATTCTAATGATGTTCGCTATAACGGCCAAACGCTCCGCCGTAAGGGCTGGATATTTGATCCAGGGCTCGAACGGGACACTCATGGACATACTTTACACCCGATGCGGACATTGACGCAAGATTTTTTACGGTTATCCAATTATTTACGGCATGAAGATAATTTGACGGGGAGGGAAGAACTTCACGGCCCAGTAAAACTTTTACAGTTGATTTCGGATTGGGATATTTGTTTTCAGCGTGATAGCTCGATAATTCGACGTTAGTCCGGTTATGGGGCGGACGGCCGGGTAGGCAGGTTCCAGTTTCCCTCGATGGCGAAGCGCTGCGGGACACGGCAGGTTCACTCGGAGCCGCGTAGTCTGCATCCTTGCTCCACGCACTCTTCGCGTTAGCTTCCGATATTGCGGAATAATGGGATTTCGGTTAAGTAACACCTGTCGAAAAGTTTGGAGGCGCATTTTGGCGCCGCCCGGGTGTCTCCGCGCAAGAATACCGTTAGATGCGGACCAACCCTGACCTGACGGCAAGGGCCGATCCGAGGTGACCAGCTAACAGGGAACGGAGAAAATGGGCACGTCAAATGGCCCCACTGTCCGCCGCAGCCTAAGCATTTCCGCGAAGTCATCTCACTGGCTAAGCTAGCTACCTCGCTCCCACCGATTGGGAATACCATTTAAACATCTCGGAAAAGAAGAACTTCCCGAAGCCGGGGTCGGTCTCGGTCTTGGACATGAAACTCAGGAACTCGTCGGCGTTGCTGAGAAATGCGTCCTTGATGCTGTCCTGCAATTTTTGCCGTCGCAGAAACTCCACGCTGTCAGTCTTGAATGCTGCCTTCAGCCCCTCGTCCGTCTCCAGCTTCACCCTGATCGCGTTGACGACACGGTCCGCTTCATCGAATTCCAGTCCGTAATCTTCGTTTAGCTTCTGAACAATAAGCTTGATCTTTTCCTTTTCCTCCTCCTTCTTTCCCCGGTGCCCGTCGTCACCAGTCGATTCGAGCATCCCATCCTCTTCGGCGAGCGTGATGCGACCGTTCTGCTCTTCCTGGACGCGGAACTTGTCCATGTCGATCATCTCTACCACTTCGAGAGGTAGAGTCTGCTTCTCATATGGCAGTTGCCGAACCAGCAGCTTCGCGAAAAGATAGAACTTCTCCAGCGCCGTGTCTGTGAACGTCATGATCTGGCTGACAAAGTTGTATTGACGGACGTACCGCGCCGTTTCTTTGCGGAACATGTCCTTGTTCTCCGGTGACTGCTGGGCGTAGCCGGTGATCACGATGTGCTGGAAGAACGGTTGCAGCCTTTCCGACGTAACTTTCTTCGAAATAAACAAATCCACGAATGCCGCAACGTCCTCAAGTGTGAATACGTGCATCTGCTCTAGTGTGTACTTCAGGTTGTACAGCTTGTTCGGATCGGTTACTCCCTCAAGTTCGGTTTTCTGGTAATAATCCTGGAATGAGGCTTGGATGGCCTCTTGCTCGTTGACGAAATCGAGCACCATCGTGTCCTGTTTAAGGGGCGGGAATACACGATTCAACCGGCTCAAGGTCTGGACTGCTGCCACGCCGCCCAGTTTCTTGTCCACGTACATCGTGTGCAATAGCGGCTGATCGAAGCCGGTTTGGAATTTGTTGGCCACCACCAGTAGCCGCTGTGCCGGGTTCTTGTATGCCTCGGCGATGTCGCCGGTGCCTGGCGGGTTCATGCTCTCCTCGGTATATCTCAGTTCGTTGATGGTGACCGTGCCTGAAAAGGCTACCAATACCCCAAAAGGCAGATTCTGCTCACGAAGGACCTCGTCGAGCGCCTGCTTGTACAGCACCGCGTGTGCTCGGGAATGGGTCACCACTATCGCTTTTGCCTGCCCACCGATCTTGTGCGCGGTCTTGCGAGTGAAGTGGTCCACAATGATGTGCGCTTTGCGTTTGACGGCGAAGGAGTGCCGGTCCACGTATTCGAGCATCAGCCGCCGCGCCTTGAGCTTCTCGACTTCCTTTTCACTTTCGGCCTTTTCCTTCTCGATCAGCTCGAAGTACGTTTTGTATGTGGTGTAACTCTCCAAAACGTCGAGGATGAAGCCCTCGGAAATCGCCTGCCGCATCGTGTATTGGTGGAACGGTCGGAAGCCCTTCTTGACGCCTTTATCCGGCGTGCCGAAGAGTTCCAAGGTCTTATCCTTAGGCGTAGCGGTGAAGGCGAAAAACGACAGATGGGGGAGCTTCTGTCGCGCCTTTTGAATCCTCTCCAATTCGGCTTCGATGGGGTCTTCCGTCTCACCCTCGTCATCCTTCTGTATCGCCGCTTTGAGCTGCTCCTCGCTGGTCAACACAACCTTGAGGTCTTTGACGCCCTCGCCTGTCTGCGAGCTGTGCGCCTCATCCACTATGACGGCGAACTTTTTCCCCGGCATCTTGGCTAGTTCGCCCACGAAGCCGAACTTTTGGAGTGTGGTAATGATGATCTTGTCGCCACGATCCAGCGCTTTCACCAGTTGCTTGGTATTGCGGTCGATCTTCGAAACAGTACCGTTGATTTTCTCGAACTGCTTCACGGTGTTCTACAATTGGCGGTCAAGAATCTTGCGGTCGGTGATGACCACGATGCTGCTGAAGACCGGTTGCCTATCCTCGCCGCACAGATTCGCAAGCTGATGCGCCAACCACGCGATGCTGTTGCTCTTGCCAGAACCGGCGCTGTGCTGGATAAGGTAGTTGTGCCCGCTGCCCTGCGCACTGGCGTGCGCCAGGAGATTCCGTACCACTGTGAACTGATGGAAGCGCGGGAAGATAAACTTCTCCTTGCCTGTCTTCGGATCGCGCTCGTAATGCAGGTAGTTCTGAATCAGTAACAGGAGTGAATCCGCCCGCAGGATTCCCGTTTGTGGCTCACCGTCCTCGTCGGTATAATCGTCCCACAGATAGCTCGATGAGAACCGGTCAGGGATGACCGGATTCTGCGTGTCGCGATTGAACGGCAGAAACGCGGTTTCCGAACCGGCGAGGCGCGTGTTCATGTAAACGGCGTCATCATCCACCGCAAAATGCACGAGACACCGGATCCAGAATGGGTCCTTCGCGTCGCGCCTCCGGTACTGTGCAATGGCGTGCTGTACGTTCTGTCCGGTGAAGTGGTTCTTCAATTCCACGCAGATGATAGGCAGGCCGTTCAGCAAAATGACGACATCCACCGACTCGTCAGGCGTTTTCGTCGAGAAATGTACCTGCCGCAGTACGGAGAAAAGGTTGCCTTCGTAGCGGATCTGATGTTCCGGGTTGCCGCCCGCTGAGGGCTTGAAGAACGCAAGTTGCAGGTTTATGCCGTTGAAGGATGCGCCGTTACGCAGCACTTCGAGCGTGCCGCGCTTCTGGACGAGGCTGGCAACGTGGGATGCCAGGGCTTCCCTCTCCGTACCGGGGAACTGCTTTGAAATCCTCGTCCATTCCTTCGGCTGCGTTGACGCCACGAAGTCCGCGAGTTGATCGACATCGAGCAGCAAGACCGGGTCGAAGGAGTGGGGGGCGCGGGTGCGGTATAGGGAGCTGTCGGCAAGCGCGGCGACGACAACGTCTTCTAGCGCCTCTTCGCCAATGCGTTTCAGGTCGGGTCTTATCATAGCGCCTCGGCGGCTACGGTTTGGTCAACGTTAACCCGGCCCCGGCCCGTCACGCATTCATGAATGAGCGCGACGCGGTACTCGGACAGAAGGTCAAGTTGGCGGGAGTAGGCAGCATGGAGCGCATCGAGTTTCGACGACTCACCGTCGATAAACCTAGCAATTGCTTCTTGTTCTTCGGAAGGTGGCACGGGCAACCTGCCACGCTTCAAGTCCCGAATATTCACACCCCTAATCGTCGCTCCAACAGCGACGGATTCCATCTGACAAAAGAAGGAACGAGAACGCACCGCATACCAGAGCCACTTACTATAAACCCCTTGCTGCGGGGCCAGCCGCGCCGCGTCCTGAGTGAGATTCGCCCCCTCAAGTTCAGGTGGTACGATCTCTGCCTCGCCGAAGCTGCCTCGGATGGCGTAAACCACGTCTCCAGCCCGGACGCGCGACCGAGCATGGTTCGCCTCAATCTCAAAGGTCGTCCGCTGCATAAACTCAGTTGACAGCCGGCCGGGTTCGCAGTTCCCGGCCTTTACGATAGGCACCCCCTTGTCCACGTTTGGCCCCGGTAGAACGATGCCGTACATTACCGGTCGGTCTTGTGGAATGAGATGGCGGATCTGACGCACCTCCCAGTGTTTTGGAATCTCCCCCACCCAGGGCAAACCGGAATACTTCAGGGAGACTCGCGGATCGAGGCCGCGTGTGACCGTCTGTTGTATGACCGCCGCCTTCTGCTCCCGTAATAACTCCATCTGCCGCCGCCGGAGGGCAATTAGCCGGTCAATCTTTACCGTCCGCTCATCCAAAAATTCCACGATACGCCGTTGGTCCACGTGCGGAGGAACCGCAACAGGAAATCGTCTCAAATCGCTCTGGAAGAGGTGTGGAACGCCCATGCCTCCCTTCATCTTTTCTATAAGCTGCTGAATGCCTCTTGAACTCAGCCAGTGGAAGAGAAATCCGCTGCTGCATTCTCCCGTCGTTCGGATCACGGCGGAAGAGCCGTTAACGGTTGCGGGGGCTGGGAGGCTCTTCACAAGCGCAATAATGCCGAGGGTAGCTCCATCCTTTACCATGAGCACATCGCCCTCACGAAGCATGATGTCGGGAGACTCCTCGTAACGCTCCCTCGTGATATAGTTCACGTTCTCGAAGTCGATGTCGCGCCCTTTCAGGTTTGGGGTGGAAAGAAAGATGAATCCGTTGTCCACGTACTCTTCCGCTTTCAGCCCTTTCCAGCCGAGCCGCGCCTTTACCGTGGCTACGGAGCCGAGCCGCTTCGCGTCCCAGGTGCGTGGTAGCGCGTCTACCCACTCGATCAATCGATCGCCTTCGATCATTGTTTCGCAATCTCCCGCAGTAGGTTCTCCGTTTCTTCATCCAGCGCCAGCAATTCGGCGGCGATCTCCGACGTGGGCCGTAGCGGCGTGTATTCGTAGAAATACTTGGTGAAACTGATTTCGTACCCCACCTTATCCTTGGTGCGATCCATCCAGGTGTCGCATGCGTGCAGTTGTATCTCCCGCCGGAAGTAGTCCTCGATGTCATCAGTGAGCGGGACGTTCTCGAAGTCACGCAACTCGCTATCGGGCACGGGCTGTCCACTTTCATCGTGCACCGGCTCAGCGGCTTCGTCACGCACGCCCAACGTCCCGCGTAACATCTTCACAATACCTGTGGTCAGCTTCCAGGGAAGGGCCCCGGTTACCGCGGCCAGGAATTGGCCGTCATCATTCCACGGTGCGCGCTTGGCCACCACCTCCAGCGCTGCATCGAGTTCGTCGGCCCGGCTGTCCTTCAACTTGAGCACGATGGGATCGAGTCGTACAGCGCGGCGCTGTTCAACGGATAGGTCATAACGCAGGCGAAGCGGGCGCTCCACCGTTACCTTCGTGTAGCCGAACTCGGCAGTGTCGAGGACCTTGCTGACCTTAGTTTCCTCAAAGCCCTCGTAGATGGCGAGGATGGCAGCGGACTGATCCTCGCCGATCTCCACACGCTTCTTTCCCAGATTGCGACGGAGCATTGAGTAGAACTCGGGTCCGTTCGCGTTGATGAGTTGCACCCTTCCCTGTCGTGCCGCGGGTTTGCGGTTGTTGATAAGCCAAATATAGGTGGAAATGCCGGTGTTGTAGAAGATGTCGTTGGGAAGGGCAACAATGGCGTCCAACCAGTCGTTCTCCATGATATGGCGGCGGATGTTGCTCGGTCCGCTGCCAGCGTCACCGTTGAAAAGCGGAGAGCCGTTGAAAATGACCGCGATCTTCGATCCCTGCGGCGTCATCTTGGAGAGCTTGTGAAGCAGGAAGAGCATCGCGCCGTCGCCCACGTCCGGCAGGCCCGGGGCGAAACGTCCCGCCACACCGAGTTCGTGTTCCGCTTCGACTTCCTCGCGGATGTTCTTCCAGTCCTTGCCGAAGGGCGGATTGGAAAGCATGTAGTTGAACTGCTTACCCGGCAGAAGATCGTGACTGAGGGTGTTCTCCCGCTTGATATTCTCGGGATCTTCGCCCTTCATGAGCATGTCCGCTTTAGCTATGGCGTAGGTCTTCTCGTTCAGTTCCTGCCCGTAAAGGTAGACCTCCAGGCCGGGGTTGATGCCGCCGAGGAGGTACTCCTTGGCGATAGTGAGCATACCCCCTGTACCGCAGGCGGGGTCATAAATCCCGATGAGCCTTTCCTTCGCCAGTTTCTCGCGGTCGGGTTCGATAGTTAGCTTGACCATGAGGCGGATGATATCGCGGGGTGTGTAGAATTGCCCAGCAGCTTCGTTGCTGGCCTCTTTGAACTTGCGGATCAGGTACTCGAAAATGGTGCCCATCCCGTGGTTGTCCACGCTGGCCGGAGAGAGGTCAATCTCGGCAAACGCTCGTGTGATCTTAAATAGCAGACGCTTGCGCTGGAGCGTCTCGTAGATGGGGCTGAGTCCCTTTTCCTCCCCGCCGGAGAAGTTGTAGAGGATGTCCTTTACATTGACTGAGAAGCCACTCATGTAGGCGGGGAAGTTCGCGTTGCTGTCCTCGGGGCGCTTCAGCAGTTCAGCCAGCGAATACTCCGAAGTGTTGTAGAACCGTTGACCAGCCGCCTTCATGAGGAGGGCATCGCGAGTCTTCTCCGGAGCGCTCTTATACTTTGCCGCAGCCGTTCGGACAGCGGCACGCGTAGGCTCCAGTACGCAATCTAGACGGCGCAGTAGGGTGAACGGCAGGATCACGTCCTAGTAGTCTTTGGCGTCGTAGTCGTCCTTGATTAGGTCGGCAATCTTCCAGAGGAACTCGGCAATCTCGGAGTGGTTTTGCATATGGTTCGAAAAAATGATCCAGTAGAATCCGAAATTCTACCACCATGGAGGTGCGGAACTGAGGATGGCCATCTGAGACGAGCGGACCACTATCGTGGGAGGGTCGGCGGGATTTGAGGTCGCCAAGTGCACCCGTGAGGGACCTTGAATCTCCGATCAAGCCGATTCTGTTGGAGCACCGTTATGCGCCGATTGGCTGTAGCCAGCGTTTCGTTGACACGTTCACTATTCCGAACAAAATCACCGAACAGGATCGGTGCATTCAGCTCAATCTGATCCCGTCGTTCGGTGCGTGCACCAGATCCTGCTTGGTGCCGAGGTACCGTTCGGTCGTCTGGACTGAGGCGTGGCCCAGGAGCATCTGGATCTGTTCCAGTTCGCCGCCGGCTGCCCGGCACAACTTCGCACAAGTCCTCCTCAGGTCATGAGGCGCGATACCGGGCACACCGGCTGCCGCCGCGTACTGCTGTAAGAGCTGCCACACGACCTCGGATAACCGCTCGCCACGGACCTGACCGCCGCGGTCGACGGGCCGGAGTACGTGACCTTCCACGATACCTGCCGCCGCTGTCCAGGCGTCGATGGCGACCTTTACCCAAGTCGGCATCGGAATTGTCCGAACGCGCCCGTGCTTTCCGACGAGATCCACGATGCACCACCGGTTGTCCCGCTGCTGCGTGTGTTTGAGCGTAAGCGCCGCGACTTCAGATCGGCGAAGCCCGCAGCCCAGGAGGGTGGCAAGCATCGCTCGGTCGCGCAGTCCCTTCTTGGTGCTCACGTCTGGTGTGTTCATTAGCTTCTGGGCCTGCTGGATCGACAACCAGTTCCCAACCCGGACGCCTTTGGACGCGACGCCCTTCACCCTTGTGATGCCGGCGGCCAGTTCCGGCGCCAGCAAAGCCGTTGTCGGCCGCCTCGACCGCCAGCTTCCGGACGGCGGTGATCCGGACATTGATCGAGATCGACCCGAGGCCGCGAGCCTCAAGGGTGATGCGCCAGGCGTTCACGGTGGCCTTGGTAAAGCCGGGACGTGCTTCCCTTCATCTTGACGCCCTTGATGCGTGTGATCCCGGCAGCCAACTCGGGCGCCAACAGCCCATTGTCGGCAGCTTCGCAGGCCAGTTTGCGCACCGCCGTAATCCGCACGTTGATCGAGATCGAACCGAGTCCTCGGGTTTCGAGGGAAACGCGCCAGGCGCTCACCGTCGCCTCGTTGAATCCCGGCCGCGGCTCCTGCTCGTACCACTCGAAAAACTCGTCGAGCCCAAGGTTGTAGACGCGGCGGGTGATCGGGGAGGAGACGCTGTCCAGGACAAGGGCCTTCAGCCGGCGCCAATCTGAGGTTCTTTTCGCCAAAACCAGTTCGTTCATCTTGTTCTCGTTATTGGGCAATATCGGTAGCCATTTGGACCTTACCTCGGGGTGGCGAGGACATCAAGCGAAACGATGCTGGAACGCGCCGTTCCTGCTATTTGTCTGGCTGAGTGAAATCTCAAGGCTAGTTGACGGCCTGAAATGGAAGGGAGGTCGGGCCCCGTTGAGAATCCGGCGCCTTGCGTGTTAGCAACTGTGGCCCGATGATGTCTAGTATCTTTTTCACTCCTTCAATCCAATCAAGGTCTGTTGGAACTGGGAAGGTAACCCATCGGTACTGGGTGAACTCCCTCTGGTTCAGCCGAACGACGCCATCACCGGCAATACACAGGAAACGGAGACCTGCGATTATGCGTTTCTGGCCAGACACATGAATCTCATAAGTCTCCAGCAGGTCGACCGGCTCAACATCGATGCAGAATTCCTCGAAGATCTGGCGTTTGACGGCGTCGTTAAAGCCCTCGCCGTCGTTTACTCGACCTCCGCCGCACTCCCACTTCCCGGGGTAGAGATGGCGTTCATGTGTACGCTGGGCGATAAGCACTTCCCAGTGCTCATTTGTCGGTCGCACGCAGACACCCGCAACATGCACTTCGAATCGAACCCGGCGGTCTTCCCTGATCGGGAACGGGCCATTGTGTTCCGATGCTATTCGTGAGCGCGCCATGCCTGCAATGTTGAATTATACTCCCTGCAAGCAATACAATGCTAGCAGAGGCGCCAGAATCCCTAATCGCTGGAAACGTGTTGATCGGGTGGAACTTGCCCGCCGAAGCTCTCCACTGCTTGAGTCAATGCATCGATTTGGCGGTCCAGAGTTTCACGCTGCTGCCGCAACGCCGATAGCTCCTTACACATTCGGGCGAGAAAAGCGACACTCTGGGGCCGAGTCGCAGCCCGCTTAGAAGCAGCGCCAACTTGCTGCCAGCGAGCAGCAGCCGCAGCCCTCGCCAACTGCTGTCGCTGAGCGGGCGACAAACTCGCCATCCGGGCTGCACCGCCGACCGCGCGCCCGATTTTTCGCTCGCTCTGGTTCTTCGATTCCGGTTTGGCCATAAACCTTTGATTACAAGTCTACTCGACGCCTACCTAGCCATGCAAGCATTATTTGCTAGCATTGCGAGATTTTATGCTTGCATTCCTAGGATGCCAGCATTAAGATTAAGGAGTGAGGGGGGGCCGCGAACCGCACCGGGAACCGAGCCCAGGTCTTCGAAGGGGAGAAACGAATTATTGAAACAGACCTAATTCTTTGTGATTGAAGCCCCAGGTTGCCCCCTGGGGCCTCGAATGGCAATCGGCCTGTCGGCCATTGCGGTTGCTGTGCACAACCTCTCCAAGCTTATGACACGTTGGAGGCCTCCGCAACCCCACAAAACCTCAAGGACAGGCGGGATCGCCGGCCCCCCAGCGCCGACTTTGAGGTTCAAAAAGTGGAACATCTACATTCAGAGAACGCCGCACACGAGCGGCAGATCGAGGAAAAGCTCGATCGGGTCGTGGAGGACATTGAGGATATCGAGGAACTCATCCACGGCAGCGACCACGAGCATCAGAACCGGGACCAGAAAACCTATTGCGTCGAAATCGAGGGGGGCGACTACCCTTGGCACGAGGAAACGATCACCGTGGCCGAGATTCGCAAGCTCGGCAACCTGCCGCCGGACAAACCGGTGATCGAGGTAAACCCGGACAATCAGGAACGGACGCTGGCGGAGAATGAGATCATTCACCTGAAACCAGGGCACCGCTACGGCAAGAAGGTGCGCTACAAGCGCGGCCTGGAGGATCGGATGTCGGAGGAGTTGAAATGGCTCCAGCGCTTCTATCCGCAAGCCGAATGGCACCCTGTTGGCACCGCCGGCTGGATGAGGATATCCGGCTACAACTTCCCCGCCCCAATCTGGAATCGCGAGAGCGATACCGTCTGTTTCGAGGTGCCGATCGGCTTTCCCGGCCAGGCACCGTATTCGTTTTACGTGACCACCGGGCTGCGGCTCCGAAGCTCTGGCAGCATGCCGCAAAATTATCAGGAGGGAGTTACGACTCCCTTTCCAGGTTCTTGGGGACGGCTGTCGTGGACTCACGATGGCACTTGGCGACCGACTGCCGAACTTTCAAGCGGCAGCAACCTAACGAACTTCGTCCTTACATTCGCCGACCGGCTCCGGGAGACGTCATAAATGAGACTCCACGTTAGCGCGCCTCTTCTGAAACGAGTTGAGGACCACCTGCGGCACCGGAAGACGGAGCAGGTGGTATTCCTACTCCTCGCGCCCGCCCCCAATGGTCTGAACGTATTTGACATTTATCCGGTTCCACCTGACGAGCTTGTCTCCGAATCCCGCCTCCATGCGGAAGTATCCGAAGAAGCGCAAGCAAAAATCATAAAAGTGGTGGCCGACCGGAAACTGCTCTTGGGCGAGATCCATTCACACCCTGGCTGCCGGCAAGACACGGGATTCTCGCCGAGTGACCTAGCCGGCTTTGACGATTTCGTCCCGCATATCTTTTGGCGCCTGCGCGCAAAGCAGTATGTCGCCCTAGTCTTCGGCGACAACGACTTCGACGCCTTGGCCTGGCAGGATGACCCGAAGACGCCGCTCCCTGTGGATGCGCTTGTTGTGGACGGGAAAGAGCTTCGCCCGACCGGCATAACTGTCCGCGAACTGGAGCGCCGGAAAAGGGAAAGGGAGCGCTACTCGCGCCAGGTCGCAATGTTCGGGAAGGAAGGGCAAAGGCGACTGGCCGCAGCTTCCGTGGCCGTGGTCGGTGTCGGCGGGCTCGGGTGCCATGTCATTCAGCAACTCGGGTTCGCCGGCGTGAAGATGTTCTTCCTGGTCGACCCGGACCGTGTGGACCGATCCAACCTGAATCGGTTCGTCATTGCCACTGAAGCGGACCTGGGGCGCCTGAAGGTCGATGTCGCACGCGAGTACATCAACCGCGTTCAGCCTGACGCCGAAGTAATTACCGTCGCCGATTCGTTTCTATCGGCCGCAGCATTCGACGGGCTCGCAAAAGCAGGCTTTGTGTTTGGGTGCCTGGATAATGACGGCCCCCGATTGGTGTTGCTGGAACTCTGCTGCGCTCAGCAAAAGCCATACCTCGATCTCGCAACCGTTGCCGGCGCAACGTGCAGCCGACGTGTCATCCCGGAGCAGGTTATTACCAACCTTGGGTGCAACAGATATCCCGCTGGAGTATCGATATCCCCCCGAATTCGAGCAGCAGGAAGACTCAGCACACCATCTATCTACTTGAAAGATTGTGCCTTAGCCTCAATCGCAAAAGAGCCGCACCCTGCCTATCGATTGCCCTCCCGCGTGCCTCATAGCTTCAACCTGTTGGATTTCGCCGATGTGCCCGCTGCATTCGGGTGCGACTTGACAGTCCCAGGGATTCGAGATCTGGACGCACGGCAGAGAGTTTCAATTTCAGGTCGCGACGGGCGGACCCGTAGGACCGGCAAAACACGTGAACATTGCGCTTCGGTAAGTAGATCTGTAGTGACCCGAAGGAGTAACCATCATGAACAAAAGAACAATTAAGAAGCTCGTCGCGGTGCACGCGATGACGCTCGTTTGCGGAGCAGTTGCCTCACAAGGTGCTCTTCGAATCGAAATCCCAGAACAGGGCCCCGGCGTTCCGGCTTACGCACGGATCGAGAATCCGCCTCGCGTGATTCAAGACGGCACGTGGGCGGCTATCGTTTTCTATCGGCTTCCCGAGTGTGTGCCGAAGACCTTCAATCTGCTCAGTTTCTTCGACGCACCGCGGGCTTTCGCCTGTTCTCTCACGATACGTGGTTTCGAGATCTGGAAGAACGGTCCGCCGCCTGCGGACGCTGGCCCCATCCACGCCGAATCGCGTGGTTTGGGCGCGGTGCCAATCTGGTTCGTCAAGTGGAACGAACTTCAGGCAGCCATCGCGGACGGGACTCTGACGATTGACGAGCTATGGGCGTTGTCTTCGGTGCGCGTCGGATACGCCAGCTTCTTCCAGGAAACGTTACATCCCTTGGGGTCTGCGCAGCGCGGTGCTATTCAGATTGTCGCACACGGCCTGCTGGCGGACGGCACGGCCTTTCAGCTCCATGTCGCGTCGGTCGAAGGGCAGCCGGATCTGACTTCCAGCGTGAAGATCTCGTTTCGGTAGATGCATCTTGATGGCGTGGGCGCGAACAGAGTTCCACGCCTGTGTGAGCGGGTGATCGGCATCGAGCCATTTCAAACTCCTCACTCGCGTATCTGTGACGGCAAATGTCGTGGTTCGAGCTTCAACTGCTCCAGCAACACAGTGAACTTCGCCGCGAGAATCTGCCATCAGGAGCCGGCCGTCCTAGTAGTCTCACCATTTTAGCCCCTGGTCCTCCCGCTTTTGGCCCCGATCTGGTGCCTATTTCGCGCTCCGTCCGGGAGCAGCAAATTGAGAGCCCGGGATCTGGAGATGGCGAGCAATTCCGTGAAACCATGCCCGAAGAAAATATTATCTCCCAGTACGAGACAGACGGTATCGCTCCCGATAAAATCTGCGCCGATCAGGAAGGCCTCGGCCAAGCCATTCGGTCGCGGCTGCTCCCTGTACGAAAACCGGAGCCCCAGGTC
>JAIQFL010000697.1 GCA_020073365.1 Terriglobia bacterium
GCCGTGGTGGGGAAGTTGGTTGAGTCAGTGTTTCCTGCCACGTAGGCGTTCCCTGCAAGGTCTACTTCGATGGTGTCATCAACCAGGTCGTTTCCGGCTCCGCCGAGATAGGTGGAGTATACCAACGCAGATCCATCCGGGCTGAATTTGGTGACGAAAGCATCACCACAGTCATTCCAGCCATCGCAGGCAGATCCTCCGAAAGCGGTTTGGAAGGCGCCGGATGTCGTTGGGAAGTTGGTGGAATCGGTACTCCCTGTGACGTACGCGCTGCCATGGGAATCGACCGCCACCCCGATGCCGGCAGACTCACAGCCGGAGCCCCCGAGATAGGTTGAATAGACCAGGGTTGACCCAGTCGGGTCCACCTTATTCAGGAAAGCGTCACCGCATTCATAGTACCGGCCGTTTGGACCCGGTCCGCCTCCGTAAGCTTGTTGAAAGGCATTCCCCGTTGTGGGGAAGTCGAGAGAGGTTGTGCCCGATACAACGTAGGCGTTTCCGTCGGAGTCCACAGCGATACCTACACAGCTCCCCAGGCCTTCACCACCGGACCCTCCGAGGTAGCTGGAGTATGCCAGCACGGGGTCAATAACCAGCAGCTTGGTCTTGTCATAGTTGGGCACTTCGAAGCCGACGCGGTTCGAGGCGAGGAGAACGAACTTGCCCTCGACCGCGAGTCGGCCAGTCCCGGGTCCGGAGTCGAGAGCCGGCTGGTACACGATTGGCTTGCGGAAGCGGACTTCTCCGGCGTCCGTCGCAATGACCAAGTCCCCGTTGGCGTCGATTTTCGGATTCCGATTTTCGAGCTGCGCATTTGCCGTTTGGATCTCCAATGTTATAGCCTGCGGATCTGCGCCCGGGGAAACCACGAAGTCGTATTCGAGTTGCCATTGGTTGCCGTAATAGACCACGTCCACGCCGGGATAAACGTTCGCGTATTTCACCCTGGCGTAGGTCGGCACATTCGTGCGCCACTTCTTCGGGTCCTTGCCGAGGAAGTAGTTGCTCTTGCCGGGCAGCTCCTCCAGCCCGACCACCTTCGCCGCGGGGTTTGCCCCGATGAGTTTCATGTGCAGAACAGCCGGGGTTCGGGGTTCGGAAGACGCGAGTAGCGAATGGGGAGTAGGGAGTAGGGACCGCACAACCGAGTTTCGGTTTTCGAATTTCGAGTTTCGGTCTTCTGCTGACTTCTGGCTCCTAACTTCTGACTTCCGCAGTGAAAGCACCGCTTCATTGCCCGTCAGGAACAGAGTGTACCCGCTGCCGCGCGAAAGGAATTTGACGCGTGCGTCAGTCTGACCTTGGTTGGCTTCAAAGCTGAGTGGGAGCTTGAAGTAGGTTGCAGTCATTTCATGCCCTGCCGGGCTGGGGGCCGCGACGTTCGTCCGTTCAGCGGCGGTGCCGACGCGAGCAGGGAACAGAACCAGAAACAAAAGGACGAGAATAAGAACTACAAGACTCCATAGACGCACCTTACTTTTCATGACGAACCTCCAAGGCCTGATGTTGAATTCCGGGGAAGACGCCGGGGGGACGCGCTATTTCCTCTCGTACCGAGTGCTTGTCGGATGCCGGGTGAAGGCACGAATACACCGATCCCCTCCGCATCCGAACAAGGAAGCGCACAACGAGAGCGGGCGTGCCGTCTCATCACACCCTCCCTTTTGGCCTTGCTTTTGAGCGAGGCTAATTACTACCATTCTGTTCTTCGGAATGTTCGAGGTCAAGTAATAATTGGACGGAATTTACGAAGGTACATTATGTCCCACTGCGACCCAGAGGCCTGTGAGAGAACATCATGGAACTGGCTGGCGGTTTGTGGTCTCCCAAGATTCGCGGGTGGCGCGGACGGCGCGCCCTTTGCGATGTCTGCGGGCAATCGCCCTCGCCCGTCTCCGTCGGCTGACGGACCACCCTCTCCCCGAGGGGGAGGGCCGGCGTGTAATTTGCTATCGTGCTTTGGCGAGGACGGCTGTTTCACGCGCGCCGCTCCACCTTCCTTGGCGAGCGCGGCCTTGAGGATGCGGTGTACGATCAAATCGGGATAGCGCCGGATCGGGGAAGTGAAGTGCGTGTAAGTGGGCGCGGCGAGCGCGAAGTGGCCAACGTTTTCCTCCGAGTAGCGCGCCTGCTTGAGCGAGCGCAGCATGAGGTAGGAGAGGATGCGCTCCTCAGGTTTGCCCTCGAGGCGCTGGGTGAGCCGCTGATAGTGGCGCGGGGTGATCTTCAGCTCCTTCACTCCCGAAATCTCATGGAAGCGCGGATGGCGCTCTTCCCGCCGGGCTTGTTCGCGGCGTGACTCGCGCACTCGCTGCACGGCGGGGAGTTCGACCCCCAACGAATAGCCGAACGTGGCGGCGATCTCTTCGAATTCGAGGACCTTTTTCGGGTCGGGCTTCTCGTGGATGCGGTAGAGTGATGGAATCGCCTTCGACTCCAGGTAGCCCGCCACGGCCTCGTTAGCCGCCAGCATGAACTCCTCGATGAGGCGGTGCGCGATGTTGCGCTCCGAACGCGTCACGCCGATCATGC
>JAIQFL010000346.1 GCA_020073365.1 Terriglobia bacterium
GTTAATTTTGTTTTCGTAGTCAGTGAGAAATATTCCATGTCCGGGATTAGGAGTTCCATCAAGAAATAAAATCGTCCAATAAAAAGAACTCCCATCTGTAATCTCGTCTAATATATCAGAAAGTGTAGGACTCATAACTTGACCTTTACGATCCGATATTCGTATTCCTTTTGTTTTCATTAGTTCTCTCCATCAGGGTAAAAGAAACGTCCATCAGCCAGGTTGATTTCCCGCATTTCCGGCAGCGCCGAGGCGACGCCGATAATCGAGGCGGCCTCCGAGCGTAGCGTTTCACATCGAATGTCCTCTACCCGCTGGTTGTAGGCGCTGTATAGGATCGCGTCGCCGGTCAACGACTTAAGGTATTTCAAGTCATCAGACCGGATCGGCCGGTTTTGTTTCAGCTTGGTGAAATACTCCGACCGGGAAACCGCGTTGGCCACCTGCGCAATCAGGAAGGTGTTGGTGCCGAATACCTTGGAGGTGCTTTCCGTGGCGTACGTCCCCAGCCCTTGGATCGCCGCCCCCACCATGACGACGCTCGCCACACCGACGATGACACCGAGCAGCGTGAGAGAGCTGCGTAACTTGTGCGCGCGGATGGAATCGATTGCCAGCCAACTGGCACTGACAAGGTTCCGCCAGCAACGCATCGACGGCGCAGCCGAACCATTGAACATAAACCTGTTATTCATAAAAAGATCCGTATATCTTGAATATAAAACAAGACTCCTCCAAGCAGATGCGGAGCTGGCGCCCTGCCACTTCCTCGTGAGTTGCCCCGGGCCCTTTACCCGACTGGCCTCGGGAATGGGCGTTTTCGGCGAATCTCCAGGAAAACGCCTCGTTCGTCCACTAGTCGGCCATGCACCTGCAAAATCGTGTCGTGGAATGAACTCATAGACTCAGGACGTAAAAGCGCGACGTTTGTTCCCGCATTGCGTCCGAGATTTCCATTCGTGTTTGCCGACTATCTTGAGGTGTCGGGATCGGAACCGTCTACCGTCGCAGTTTTGCTCGATATCGTGGAGCGCTGTATGCACGCTTGCGTTGTGGCGTGCAAGTCCGCTGGTCCGCGGCCCTGAACCACCCCAGATTGATATAAGAAGCGCGAGGCTGGATGCAGCCAAGCCTTGAGCGTGCCCTGAGTCGCGCAACGACAGGGCTTCGATGGAAGTGAACCATGCCAAGGCGAGCAAGGAGAGTTGGCTCGGACGCGACGGCCCTCCAAGAGTCGCCGAAAACCATGTCAAGCGACGCAGTAAAGACGATGGCTGAAAGCAGCACCGTAAGCGAATCCGTGAAAACCGCCGCCACCGTTAGCCCAACTGAAAGCGAATTCGCCACAGGTTGCGTGTCAATGGGGGCGGACAACGGCTGCCCCGCCGGATCGGATCAAGAAGCCGGTTCCGTGCAGAAGCGATGTTCAAACGGGTAGAAGCGGCGGTCAAGAGCGCACTCGTCGCGAAGTGCGAAGATCCGTCGAGGCTGGCTGAGTTCGCTTCGGAAGGATTTCCGGGACATTGGGAGGTATGGGAACGTGAATGGGTCGGCGCCCGCTGGGTCCGGGATTGGGGCCCCTCCAGGCGTTGAAGTTTCGCATCGATGGAGGCCGAAATGAAAAACGTCCCGAGAGCACGAACCAAGAACCGATTGATCCGGGTTTCGATTGCGTGCGCCGCGATTCTGGGCGGGATACAAGCTGCCGGCCAGCAGTCGTTGGAACAGATTCTCAAGAACGGTGTGGTGGTGCCGGGCAAAGAGCCGCCCGCCGCTGCGACCACGGCGAAACCCGCGAAACAGCCCCCGAGCGCAGCGCCGGCGGCGAGAACGGCGGCTCCCGCGGCAGCCTCCGCCGGTTTTCGCATGGACCTGCCTCCCGGATGGCGCGCTCAGTTGGCGCAAAACGGAGCGATCGTGGCGGCTGGCCAGGACGGTTCCGCTGTGGTGATCGCTCCGATTCTGGGAGCGGGCGGCGCGGACGCCGGGACCTGGCTCCACGACAGCGGCGCGGCAGCCGTCGGCCAGTACCTCAAAAGCGCTGTGATGACAGGAATCTATCAGAGCCGAATGGGTCCGAGCGCTGCGCTGGCCTCCTTCGACTATGCCGGTCCGTCCGGAGCGGGGGGGGAACTTCGACACCGGCCGCCTCAGGTCGCTCCGACGGCCAAGCTCCTGAATGCCACCCATCCCGACCTGTTCGTCTTTGAGGCGAACGGTGGCAAGCTCATCATGTGGCAGGGCTGGTCGGATCCTAACCTCACGCCCTTCCGTTCGGTTCGGTACTTCCTGGAGACCGTGCTCGCAGTGAGGAGGATGCTGAGGGTGGAGTCCCGTTCTTGAGACTCTTCATGGCGCCTGGCGTCCACCATTGCGGCGGTGGTCCTGGTCCGAACACTTTCGATCTGCTGACGCCGCTCGAGAACTGGGTGGAGGGCGGGATCGCGCCCAAGAGAATCATCGCCTCGCACATGACGGGCAGTACGGTCGATCGCACCCGTCCACTTTGCCCCTACCCGCAGGAGGCGAGATACATCGGCAGCGGCAGCATCGATGATGCCGCGAATTTCGTCTGCAGGCGCCGGCCGGACGACGACGACAACGAACAGGAATAACGGGTTTCAAGAAGCCCGGCTATACAATGGAGCCGGTGATATGTTTCATCAAGGCGAGACACAATATGAAGATGATGAACAGAACTTCTGCCCTCCTTCTGCTCGCGGGCGCGCTCGCGGGCTCGATATCGGCGCAACCGGTGGTGACGGCGGTAGTGGACCAAACGTCCTACCGCGCGGCCGTCGCGCCCGGCTGCTGGGTGGTCATCGCCGGATACAATTTCGCATCGACTACCATGAGGGCGCCGGCCGGTTCGCCGCCGACCACGCTGGGCGGAGTGTCGGTCACGGTGGGCGGCCTGCCGGCTCTGTTGAGCTATGTCTCTGCGAATGAAATCGACGCGCTGATTCCCGCGGAGACAGCGATCCCCCAGAACTTGGCGGTGCCCGTCGTCGTAACTTCGGGGGCTAGCAGCACCACATACGACATCCGCCTCACCCGCAACGCTCCGGCGATCTTCACCAACAGCGACACGGGTCAAGCCCTGGTATTCGACGCCAACTTCAAGCCGGTAGACACGATTGGGCCCCAGGATACCGTCATTCTCTACGCCACGGGACTCGGCCCGACCGACGCCTCGGGCCGGGTGGTGGGTAACGTCGAGGTCTATATCGGCGACCGAAAGGCGCAAGTGCTGTTCGCCGGCCTGGCTCCGGGGATGCCGGGCATTTATCAATTGAATGTCACGGCCCCGGCGCTGGCGACCGACCGGATCTATCTTCGTGCCGGGGGCTTCCAGAGCAACATACTGAACATCGGCATTCCGAGTGGTAAAAATACCGCCAATGTGAAAGGTACCATCGACGGGCTGTATCCTTCGAGCGATCCCGGCTATCCCAGCACACCACAAAGGCCATGCCTGGGTGACAACGACATAGGCCCCTGCGGCCCGGCGAACGTTTTCAACAGCTTCTCGATCATGCTGCACGCCGGCAGTTTCACGGTGAGTTTCGACATTGTTCCCGGCGCCAGTCCTTTCTCGGTCGCGGCGGTGGGAGAGGCGGGAGGCACGATCATTTCGATCGATCCGACAGCCGGCACCTACTCGGCTTCCGTCTCTACGCTGACACCGGCCGCAAGGTTTGGAGACTTCTCCAGCTCGATCGTGCCGCTGTGGGACTACGTCAGTTGCAGCTCGAAGAGTGCGGCGTGCCAGCCGTTTCCGAACAGCGTGGTTCCTGCCAGCAGGATCGACCCTTATTGGGGGAGAGCGACACAAATGCTTCCAGCTCCTAATACGGCAGCGGCTACAAGCCCCAACGCGTCGCTGCAGGCTTCCGGCAGCATCAGCGGGTCCCATTTTGCCGTTGACAGTCAGAACAACACCGCTCTTTCCACATTCGCCGGGATTGTTCAGATCCCCTACGGCCCGTTCGAAGTGGGCGTCTCCACGTTCAGTCTGTACGTGGATGGTCAATTGATCGCCTCCAAGGGTTTGCCCTACCTGTTATTGCAGCGGGCGCCGGCACGCTTCGGGCCTGGGGCCTTCTAGTGATGAGATCCGTTCGTGTAGCTTTCGCGCTCCTGCTCTTAGGCTCATCTTCTACACCGTGCTGGTGGAAGTTGCCCATTTCCAATCGTTTACGATTTTGAAAATGGCCTAGTGTCACACTTTTTCTCCCACGGGGCCGAACTTGGGATGAGTTCAGCATGAGCGTATCGTGGGCGGCAGGGCAACGCCGCAGGCCTGAAAAACCTTGACTGCCACTCCCGAAGTCTGGCCGCGAAAAACGTAACCCTTGCCGCTGATCGCGACCTGCATCTCCACCAGATTGTCCAAGTCCCGGACGACATCGGCCCATTCCGGATGACAGTCCTTACTGGCCAAACGGTCTCCGAGTTCTTTGCGCAACAACAGCGCCAGAAACGAGCAGAACACATGCCCGCGAATCGTTTCGTCACACTTGTGGTAGATGGGCCTGGTATCCAGCAGCGATTTCATCGAGCGGAACACATCCGATCCGCGCGGCGGCGCTGGCGCTAGTGATCCGTTCCAATGTCCGTGATGGTTCGGTTGGGGTATCAACGCAGTACTCGCGGCATCCAGATCCAGGGTCACTCGGGGAGTAGCCGGCAGGCCGCTCAGGACCTGCAACCCGTTCGCGACAACCGAAAACAGAATGGCCGATCCAGCGCCGGGACTGAAGGCTACCCAGTCAGCCGAAGTCGTTGCGCCTTCGATGGCCGCTAGGCTGTCCACGGCGCCGTTCTTCAAGAAGGGAATGCCCGGCACGTCTTTTCCGCGCTCGACCAGAGCGAAATCCTGCCCAGGGGCGAGCCGCACTCGCGTGACTCCCTGTGGGAGTGGGAGCGGGCCACGGACGAGCCGACCGTCGGGGCAACGTAGGCGCGCGCCGGAAAGCCCAAGAGAAGTATCGGGAGACGGCGGCGGGCCAAAAGAAACGGAACGGTCAAAGCCGTCGCTACCGGGAGCGGATCAAGAGCCGGAAAACCGTCGGCCGACCCGCTGCCACCGTGAGCCGACTTTCGCGGTCGCAGCGGCCTGCGGCTTGCGCGATGGAGTCGAGCGGTCACTTGCCGAGGTCGTGGAGGAGACCAGTGGATTGGGCTGTGACACAGAAAGCGTGGTCCTCAGAGTTAGCTTCATTCGCAACGACGCCCCAGCGGCTTCTTTGGGGTGACGGCCGCAGTTGACGTCCGGCAAGCTGTTCCAGATTTCAACCAGCCGCTTGTTGTCGGGCCCGATCAGGTCAGCAAACTGCTCTTCGGTCGAAAAGATCCCGGCGCCCGTTTGCATATCGCGTCCAGTATGACACGTGGCCGGCTCAAAACCGATACTGCAATGCCATTATTAGTAGCGCGATTCGTTATTTCATTGCTTTCTCATCCGCGCCTAATTTACCGCGGCCTGTCGCCTCTTATAACTGAGTCATAGCTCACGCACACCGCGATGAGCACAATCCAACATACGACGAAAAAGGACAATAATGAAGAAACGATTCATTGTGACGGGCTCCCTGGTGCTGTTCGGCATCGGGCTGGGCATTAATATTCTGGCACGGGCGCAAGACCAAAACCTCAACGGTCAGACGGAAGCGGCCAACGTGGCAATTCAATGGAATCAGGCGGCGCTGCAGGGTGTGCGTGATCCGAAGCTCGGGCCGCCGATGGTCTCGCGTGTATTGGCGAATCGTCCACACTTTCATGTACGACGCGTGGGCGGCTTATGACCCTCTCGCGCTCGGAACCCAGCTTGGCGGGACGCTCCGCCAGGCGCAGAGCGCTCGGACTGGGGCGAATCGTGCGGAGGGGGTAGAGCTTCGCCGCATTTCGTGCGCTATCCGATTTGTTCCCGCAGGACGAGAATACGGTATTCCTTCCGCTGATGCAGCGGCTGGGATACCAGGCGAGCGACCGCTCGACCGATCCGGCGACGCCCAGCGGCGTGGGGAATTTGGCGTGTGCGGCCGTTCTGAGGTATCGCCACGACGATGGGTCGAACCAACTCGGTAATCTCACCCTTTGGGTTTTCAGTAGCCTGCTAAACATTCAACAGCGGGTTCAAGGGGCGCCGGCCAACCGGTGAAAATGCCTCTAAGTCCGGCATCAACACATAACCTCAACTAACTGGAGAAGCTTAGTATACCTATGAATAAATTACGTGTCGTAATCGCCATGTCTTTCTTATCCGTGAACAGCGCGGCCATTCTTGCGCAACCCACGGAAGAAGGGCTTACGCCGCACGCTCGCCACTCCTCGGATTGGCCGAACTATTCGTTCGACTATTCCAACTCCAACCACAACCCTTTTGGAAAAGCGATTTCCAGGCAGACGGCCCCGCTTCTGCACCGGGCATGGCAAACTTTCAATGACTCGCAGTGGCGGCCGGGCGCGCCGCCCACGGGGTTCGCCCTCGAAAGCGCGATCGGTCTGCGCTTCCGATCCACCGTTGTGGGAGTGATCTCTCTTCCGCTCGTGATCGACGGAACCATTTACTATGTAGACGAGTTGGGAACCGTGTTCGCCCGCGACGCCAAAACGGGCATGATCACCGATCCCCAGAAGCACTGGACTACGACCCTGGTGGATCCCGACTACACCGCTACGCCAAAACCCGCGTCCCCCGATTTGTACTACACTGCGCCGGCGGCTACGCAGACTCACATCTGGATCCGCAGCTCGGTGAACGGGCGGGTCCACGCCGTGCGCCGAATGGGCGGGCAGGAAGAGGACTTTGACCCGAATACCCCCGGCATTCAACCGTACCACGTCCCGCCGGACCTCCCTCTTTCGTCCAATCTGGGCGAGCCGGTGATCGTCCACGTGGATGCCAACGGTCGCGTGGTGGATGCCCTCAGCGATGCCGGAGCAGGTCACCCCATTCTCTTGATCTCCGAACAGAACGTGATTCTGCAGAGTGCGCTCCTCTCAGGCGGGCAAGCGCAGACGGGGATTATTACGGCTTTGGACATCACCGATCCGCACCACGTAACGCAATTCTGGCGGACCAGCACCATCGACATCAATCCAGCTACGGGGCGGCTATACGGCTCTGGTGCGTCAGCCGGATCGGGATTGGCGGTCGACACAACTCGAGGTTGGATTTTCGGGGGCACTGGACAAAACGCGATCGCGCCGTACACCGGCTACCCTGACCCAGCCAATGCGCCGGCCGGCTACGTTGACCGCGCCGACTCCGTCTACGCGATCGATATCCTCACCGGCCGGTTTGTATGGTCGAATCAGTTTCACAAGAATGATGTCTTCGATCTAAATCACCCTGTCCCGACAGGACCGAACCGGCTGGATGGACCGCGGGATTCAGATGTGCTTTCGCCACCAGTCTTATTCTCCGGTTGTGACCGCGGAGAGTGCCGTGACTTCGTCGCTGCCGGAAGCAAGGGCGGACTGTTCCGGGCAATTGATCGGCACACCGGACAAACAGCCTGGGAGCGCCAGATCGCCAAGCCGTCCGGACTGGGCGCCATTCAGGCCGGAGCCGCGTACGCGAACGGTGTAATTTATGTTGCCGGCTTTGAGGGCATCGACGATGGCTTCGCCGATGCGAACTTCAACGCGCAGGGAAGCAAGTACTTCAACGCCTTCTTCGCCACATTCAGCGCGCAGTTTTGGGCGGACGTCGAAAACACCCGCGACGACGCACGGGTCGATACCGGAATGCAGGTCAAGCTCTTTGCTTTGGACGCCGTGACCGGAAAATCGGTGTGGCGCTTCTCCGACGGCTCGGATTTCGTGTTGCTGAAGGCGGGAGCTGCCTTGCGGCATGTTTCGATTGCCAACAACCTGATCTACGTCACCTCTTCCTCGGGAGAGTTATTCGTGCTGGATTCCCATTCCGGACGTGAGGTCTTTCATGATCAGACGATGGACCTGAACCACGAGTTCGGATTGGGACTCAGCAGCCCTCATCACGCCGGCATGAACGGAGGTGTCGCGATCGCGGACGGAATGGTGTTTGTGCCCTACGGCGGCCAGAACGAACCATCCGGCGGCATCATCGCCTATAGCGTCGATTGGGAACGCAACAGGTGAGCGGTTCGGCCCAGCGGCGGCGAACCGTTGGGCCCGCCTTCATCTCGGCCGGCAGGGCGGTCGGCAAGGCAGTGGCCCGGAAGGCTTGGCGCAAGGCTGCCGGGCTGTGATGGGGCGTGCCTGATTCAGCGAGTAAGGGGATCGTTATCTGTAGTGCTTCCGGTAATTGAGAGTCTGCCACGGTCATTGGAATAGCGGTCGCAGCTAGACGGTCTACGATAGGTGCGACCAAGTCTTCCATCCTCCCCACGGATACACCCCAATCAAGTCGCAGATTCTGATCGGCTACTGTGCCTCTCAAATGTTCTTTCGCTGTTTCCGTGCCTCTCGCCGCCTGAGCATAGATCGTGATGCTGAATGTCGGACCCGGACATAACAGTGATCCTTGACTCGCTTGACGATTAAATTCCTCTTCTTGGAATATGTCTGAAGTTCCTCCCGCCGTCGTGCCGGCTAGCCTGACTGTTATCAATGCGGACACGCGCCTCAGTAACCAGTCTCTGAATTGCGAAGAGTACTGTCGAGTTGAGTCGGAGACCAAGAAGTGCGCAAGGAGGCGTTCTTTCACCTTAAGGTGGCGCGCGAACTTGTATTTTGAAGTGATGTGCTCACTACCCGCTAGGACTGACCCGCCGGAACGGTAGCGAAATCGATACAAGGCCTGCGCAATCTGTGCAGACAGGCGATTCCCGACCCAAGTTCCGAGCCCTGGTTCTGTCACGACATACACCAACGGGATTCCTATGCTGAGCGGCTTCCCCTGTCGGAAGGCAAGGAACACATTTTTCAAAGCGAAGAAGTCGGTTACCACTCTCTGGGCGGCAACATAAAAACCGAGACCGCCCCACGCGACGCCAATCCAACCAAGGACCAGCAATGCCTTTGATTCTCCGTTGACTAAATAGTAGGTTCCGGAGGTCAGCATTGCGATCGCCGCCGCAGCACGTCTTAGATTGGCTTCGGGGATCATCGCAGTCGCCGACGCGAACTGCGCCAGCGACATGGCCACTATGCCGCTGCCAAGGAACAGAAAGGCCGCTTTGGCTCCCGGTGAGTGCGCAACAAGAAACCCGACGCCGAATAGGCCGCCGACCCCAAGTAGTAGTAAGCGGTTTAGCCAGGGAACCGTGCTAGCTTTCATCGTCGTAATGTCTTTCCAGAGAAGGATCGCCAACGAGGAGGTATCCTGTTCCGGCACCCCGTTATCGGACCTCGTCTACAATGAGGGCCTTCGACTTTGCTCGCGGCAGAAACCAGGGATGATCCTGATCGCGCAGTAGGCATGGCAGGACTGGCGGCCATTATGCGCGGCTCTGAGGACGGTGCCGATAGCCGATCAACGGCCTTGCGCAGGTGGGCGACTTCGGATCGCATTGCCTCGACAGTTGTACTGAGATCCTTGACCGCTTTCGTAAGCTGCGCGTTTGTCTGAGGGCTTGACAGGATCGGCGATGGGAGGAGCAAGGCCGTAAGGAAGGCTTTCATCTTAGGGACCTCCGTGAAACGATCTTCTAAATATAAAGCGCATTCGAACGGGAATTCGGGCCAAATTCCTGCTGAATTCCTTTCCCGCAGGGCATAGTCCAGATTGCCGCATAGCCCGAACCGGCACACAGCTCAGCATACGCTTCCGCGGTCGTTTGCCGCCCGGCAAGAGCCCAATAAGGGCAGCCGTTTCGCCGCGTGCTGCCAGGCTGTTCATCCAGCCTATCATGATCGGCAGATGGCGCAGCCTGTACTACGCATGGCTCTGTAGGTGGTCCTGCGCCACTCCAACAATTCCGAGCAGGCATAGAACAACGGCTGGCGGTCGGCCAATCGCCGCTTGCGGCTGGGCACTCCGCTTCCGCCGAGGGGCTGGACAAGAAGCCCGGTGTTCTCGCGCGCGGATAAGGGAGACAATGATCATGGTGGCTAAGACGGTTGACTCCTACCGCTTCCTGGATGGTATCGGGAAACGGGCGATGAAACGCTGGGCAGGCCTTGCCCGCGGAAATACAGATTCCATGGACTCCTCTCGCCATGCCGCTTTCGAAATCCACCGTGTCCCTGGTGAGTTCAACGGCGATCGCCTTGAAAACCGATCACCCGATTACCCGGCAATCGAGCGGCGGGATCCCCTGTGCGTTGAGGGAACTGTCTCCAAGATACGAGAATATCCCGGTACGACGCCGTCAATTGACGAGAAACACCCGTTGCTGAGATTTGCGGGGCTCAGCGGGATAGATCCTCCCTGACTATTAAATACCGGCCAATTTGTTCCACCGCATCTTTCAGCGTAAGCGATCTAGAATCAAACAGATTGGCCGGTATTTAAGCGTTTATCTGGTCCAATCTCTGCACGCGCCACATTCCAGACAAGTTAACGCCGCGCGGGCACGACGATTGGCCAGATAAACGCCGTAATGTTTACGGTTCCTGGCCCACACACTCCGGTAAAGGGGATAGATCGGGACCTTGCCTCAATGTCCGGAATACGTGCCGTGATCCCGCTGCTGCGCTGACTGTGATACGGTTCGATGGAATTGAGCGCGACGTCACGACAGCCGACACGGATGTCTCACGCCAAGCGTGAGGAATCAGAGACTACGCCAGAAGTCGATATCGGGGTAAAGGCGGGCGGGTCCACTCTCCCGCCGCTCGGCGGATGGAACGCGGATGCGTGGCCGCTTGCGACCGAACAGAGTAGCAATGACGCCCTCCGTCTGGAGGGGGCCGGGCAGGTTTCGCACGGCCACTCGTCAGCGATAGCGACTGGCTTCCGTTGCGAATTCCAACAGCCTGCCGGCTTCGTCCAGCGGCCGCTGAGCGCGCGGCGGATTCCTCGATCGCGAAGCGCGTCACGGGCCGCCACACTATCGTTGTGGAGTGGGGGATTTAGGTGTATACAAGACTACGAGCGGTTAATATACGAATCAGTTTGTGTTTTGTGTTCGTTTTTAGCCTGGCGCTCCGTGCTGCGTCCCCACCTCCGGTGATTCTCGTAGACGGCTGGTACCCAAAGTGCGCCTCAGCGCCTCGCAATTCAATGTCAACCTTCGGTCAATTGGAAGCGAAGCTCTTTTCCCAGGGGATCACTACGCAGTACTTCAGGCCCTGTTCCGTCCCGGCCACACCGGGATTTCCGCGCGCCTCGTTCGAGGATCTGGCTCAGGCTCTGGGCGTGCTTATCGATCAAACGCTCCAGGCCACCAGGGCGACACAAGTTGACGTGATCGCATTCAGCATGGGCTCACTCACGGTGCGCGCCTACTTGACCGGAAAGCAGAATGCGCCCGGCGTATTTCAGCCGCCCGCCGAGCACAAGATCCGAAAGGCGGTGTTTCTCGGCGGACAATTCTTTGGGGTCGGGAATGGGGAGTCTCCGGCGGGCTCTGGACACTGCGACCCGATACCAGACCCCCAAGATGACGCCGTGTGTATCGGAAGCCGGTTCCTCTGGGATCGTGTCGCTGCTGGCTGGGGTTGTCCCTGCAAACCGAAGCAGCGGGTGTCTTCACAAAATGTATGGTTGCAGACATGGTTACTGCAGTTGTGATTGGGTGTAGCTCTTTTGGATTTTGCGAGTCTCTGGGTGTGAGGGAGTTCGCGGGTGCGAAGGCCCAGTACGCCTGTCATTCCTTGCCGACGATTTTCAGCCTGCCGCGACGGCTAGTCCGGGATGAGGAAACTGTGGACGGAACGGTCCCAGGTACACGGTGATTGGCATAGTGCGAGGCGTGGTTTCGTTCGTATTCCTGTTGCTCGT
>JAIQFL010000698.1 GCA_020073365.1 Terriglobia bacterium
GCCGATTGAGTTCGGCCTCCCCTCCCTCCGAACCGGACTGGCGGATTTCCCGCATCCGGCTCTCCGGTTAATGGTGTTACCTTCGACAGGATTGACTGACCAAGTCATGGGTCGTTGTCAAGTTGAACAACCCCTGTTTGGTAAAGTAGGCATTCGGCCAGCGGTGATGGTCCGCTCCTCGCCCTCGTCCGCTGCGTCCCTGCCACTTGCGGAGGATACTCCGCAAGCGCATACGAATCCAGGCATCGAGTCCGGGGAAGGTGCTGCGGTTACTGTGTTTGAAGTATTCAAACCAGCCCCGCAGCGTGCGGTTGACGTCGGTTACGATCATGTTCAAGCTACGGCCCGCGGTCCGTCGCGTTTTCGCCCGGATCGCGTCCCGGAACTTCGCCAGGCTCTTGCGGCGAGGGAAGCGGCGATGCTTCACGAACCGGTAGCCCAGAAAGTCGAAGCCGTCGGTTTCGGCGTCCACGATTTTGGTCTTCGTGGGATGCAGCGTCAGGCCCGCTTGGGCCGTCCACGCTTGCACCAACGCCAGGGCCCGTTCGGCTTCTTCCCGAGTGCGGCACTGGATCACCAGGTCGTCCGCATACCGCGTCATCTCGTATCCCGAACGGGCCATGTGATGGTCCAGTTCGTTCAAGTAGAGATTACTCAGCAGCGGGCTGAGCACCGCGCCTTGCGGCGCGCCGCTCTCCGGCGTCCAGTGTCGCAGGCCGTCGAGAATCTCGGCCTTCAGAAACGCTTCGATCAGGGCCAGCACGCGGCCGTCGCCGACGTACTTGCGCACCTCGTCGAGCAGCTTGTCGTGCGGAATCGTATCGAAGTAGGATTTCAGATCGACATCGACGACGTAATGGCAGCCTTGTTTGAGCAGCTTGTCCACTCGTCGCAGCGCGTCTTTGCAGCCCCGTCCGGGGCGAAAGCCGTAGCTGTGCTGGGCGAACTGCCGCTCGAAGATCGGCTCCAATACGTGGCGCAGCGCGCCTTGCACGACTCGATCTCGCACCGTTGGAATGCCCAACGGCCGCGTCTCCTTCGTGCCCGGCTTGGGGATGTTCACTCGCCGCACCTGTTGCGGGCGGTAGATGCCGTCCTTCAAGTGCGCGGCAAGCTTCTCCAAGTTGCGGGCCAACTGCTTCGTGAAGTCCTCGACCGTGACATGATCGACGCCCGATGCGCCCCCGTTGGCCGCCACTTTCGCGTACGACGCAAACAGGTTCGCCGGGGCGTACACCTTGTCGATCAAGCTGAACCAGATTCCTCCTTTGACTCCTTGTTCCAGAGCCGTCAACATGCGGTCTGTCCAAACCGACGGTTCGGCCCACGCCCATCGGGCGCGCACTTCTCCGGCTTGCTTAGCCGTGGTCGGCACTGTCGCCGGGTTGTCGTCCGTCGCTTGGTTCATTCCACATCCATTTCCCTGCGTCCCTTTGCTCAACGGGCATTACCCCGCGTCTTCGCTCGTATGGACGCTCTGACTCCTGAACGGCCGGTTCTTCGTGCCCTTATCAGGGACAATGAACGCCGTACTTGTCTCCGTTCAGGTCTCCTTGCTTCATGTATCGGACCTTCCGGCCGTTCCGCCTCCAACCACCTGTTGCCGCCTCCGGGTCTTGGTTTGGTTTCCTCCCGGAGCTTACCGCGCGGTCTGCCGACCGCATCCCTTTCGAGGACCACAGCGTCACTTGGGCTTCGCCATTTCCTAGCAGGCTCGCCACGACAACCGGCCGAATCGAGTTCGTCATCCTGCGGACCAGTCGTTCACCTCCAGTTGCTCTCCACCCCCTCTCGCGAGGACGCAGTTACTTTCGGTTACAAAGTTCAAACCCAACTTCGACAGGGACTTCCACCCTGCTGATTCGATACACTTACAAGCGCACTAGGGAACGCCCTCCGTGGCGTTCCGCGGTATCGCCACTACAAGGGGCCGCCACGGAGGGTGTTCCCTACAGGCGATCCTCCCAGGATCGTGCAAGGTCATTTAAGTCCTCAATTCGTTCACGAGTGGCCGGAGCCGTGCGGCGCTCTGCCGGAGCGCTTCTTGGCGGGTCTGGAGATTCTCCTCGAAGCGGCGATCTTCGACCTCGATGCACACCGGGCCGCGGTAGCCGAGGCGGGCCAGTGCGGAAAGAAATCGGGGCCAGTCGATGTCGCCCAATCCGGGCAGGACCGGACTATGATACTCCAGCGGCGTCGCCAAAATACCCACGTCGTTCAGCCGCGCGCGGTCCACCACGACGTCTTTCGCGTGAACGTGAAAGACCCGACCGGCGAATTCGTCCAGCGGTGCAATGTAGTCGATCTGCTGCCACACCAGGTGCGACGGATCGTAATTCAGCCCAAACCACGGGCTGGGGATGTCGGCGAACATCCGCCGCCAGGCCGCCGGACAGTTGGCGAGATTCTTGCCGCCGGGCCATTCGTCGCGGGTGAAATACATCGGGCAATTCTCGATCGCTACCCGCACCCGGTGCTCTTCGGCCAGCGCCACCAGCGGCGGCCAGACCTCCAGGAACCGCGGCCAA
>JAIQFL010000347.1 GCA_020073365.1 Terriglobia bacterium
AACCGCGCGTTGAAGAACAGGCGCTCGCCGCGGCGCTCACCGGTGCGCGCGGCCGGCGCGCCGAGCGAGAGTGTTTCGCAGACCTGACGCGCCGCGGTGTCGACAATCGAAATCGTGTCCTCCGTGCGGTTGGCGACGTACAGCAGCTTGCCGTCGGGCGAAAGCGCCATGCCCTTGGGGCCGGATCCCACAGGAATCCGCGCCACCACGTAGTTGGCGGACGCCGAAAGGTCGTTGGCCAGCGCGCGGCGTTCGGCCGGGGTTGCGACGCGAACCAACTCCACGAGCTTGTGCACATCGATCGCGGTGACGCTGTCCGAGCCCGTGGTCGAGACATAGGCGACGCTCTTGTCCGGCGCCAGCACCACGCCGAACGGCGGCGTGTAATAGCGGTCCAGCTCGTCGATGGGTATCTGTATGACCTCGCCGGCGGCCTTCTCCACGTCTGGGCCGAATACCGAAATCGAGTTGCCGAACACCCAGCCGTGCTCCACGTGCGCCAGCGGAACCAGGTTCTTGGGACGCAGTTGCGCGGCCATGCCCAGGCGCCCATCGGAGGAAATGGCCACATGAAAGATGCCCGCCGCGTTCGGCAGCCGGTAGCGGTCGGCCACCACCTGGCGCGCCGCATCGATCACCGTGATTTCGGATTCGGGCGGCGCTCGATGAGCTCCAGGGTTCGGGTAGATGTGCGTGCTGTAGATGCGGCCGCCATCCGGGGAGAGCGCCAGGTAGCTGGTGCCGCGCCCACCCAGCAGCCGCTTGGTCTCGGCGCCCGAGGCCAGGTCCACCACCGAGATATCGTCGCTGATCCGGTTCGCCACGTACAAGGAACGCTGATCACGATCCACCGCGACCGAGGTCGGCTCGAACCCCGCCGGCAGACTCCGCACCACGGCCAGCGAAGACGTGTCGATCTCCGACACCGTGTCGCTCCAGGAGTTCGTCACCCACAGGCGCCGTCCATCCGCGGAGAGAGCCAGCCCTTTGGGCACACGCCCCACGGCGATGCGCCGCAGAATCGTTCGCGAGCCGAGGTCATAGACGACCAGTTCATCGGTGCCCTCGCAGACCACGTAGAGCCTGGCGCCGTCGGGAGAAACGGCCAGCTCGATGGGCGAGGGATACCGCGCGCGCGGTGGCTGGGCGCCCATGGACACCAGCGCAATCGCAATCACGGCGATCAGAAGTGGGGCAGGCGCTTTCGCCTGCCAAAAGCTTATGGCCATTCCCTTCACCTCTCCTCCACCGCGATCACGCGGTCCACCGGCGGGTTCTCGATCACCTGCTTGATCCCGCTGGGCCATGTGACGGTCAACCTCTCCACCTTGGCCGCCGATCCCAGGCCGAACTGCACGCGTGGATCGTCCTGCGACAGATACCCGGACCCCGCTACGCGCTCATGCTGCTGCCGCACGCCTCCCGCCAGCACTTCGACCTGTGCGCCGATGCCGTCGCGATTGCTCTTGTGGCCTACCAGCTTGACTGCCATCCAGTGGTTGGTCCCCGGCGATGTGTTGTGCAACAGGAAAGCCGGGCTGCCCAGGTTCACGATGAAGGCGTCGACTCTTCCGTCGTTGTCGTAGTCGGCGAAGGCCGCCCCGCGCCCCACGCTCTTCACTTCGAAGAACGGCCCGGCCGCGCGCGAGACGTCCTCGAACTTCCACCCGCCGCCGTTGCGGAAGACCGAGTGCTCCTGGGGAATCATGTGGATCAGGCCGCCGTGAACAATGAAAATATCGTCGCGGCCGTCGTTGTCGAAATCGTGCGCACCCACGCCCCAGCTCACGTACTGCGCCGCCAGTTGCGAGATTCCCGCCCGCTCGGTTACATCTTCGAACCTGAGTTGCCCGGCGTTGCGCAGGAGGCGGTTGTACCTCGAATCGGAGACCCACAGGTCCACGCGGCCGTCGTGATCGAAATCCAGGAACACCGGGCCCATCGCCGAAGTATTCTCGCCGCTTTGCCCGTAGGCCACGCCGGCCCGCACGGCGATCTCCTGGAAGGTGCCGTCTTTCTGGTTGTGGAACAGGAAGTTCTCGGTTTTGTCGTTGGCCACGAAGATGTCCGGATAGCCGTCCAGGTCGAAATCGGCCGCCGTGACACCCATCGCCCGGCTCTTGAACTTCGCGATCCCGGCCTTCTCGCTCACATCCGTGAAGGTGCCGTTGCAGTTGTTGTGCAGCAGCACGTCGGTCTCGGGCTCGTAATCCAGCGGCCCCGGATAATTGTCGGCGGCATAGTAGGCGTGGTATTCCGGATCGAACTTGACGTAACGGCCGATGAACAGATCCACGCACCGGTCGCGGTCGTAATCCAGCCACGCCGCGCCGATCGACCAGCCGGACACCCGGATGCCGGCCTTCTCCGTGACATCCTCGAAGGTGCCGTCACCCCGATTGCGGTAGAGAATCACCCGTCCGTATCCCGTGACGAGCAGGTCCACGTTGCCGTCGTTGTCGTAGTCGGCGGCGATAGCGCCCATGCTGAACAGGTCGCCGGCCACGTGAGCCTGTTCCGTCACGTCGGTGAAATGCCCCTTGCCGTCGTTGCGAAAGAGATGGTTGGAGGGCGCCGTTGGAGGTGTCTTGCGCACGGGGTAGGGGTGCATGCCCTGGCCGAGCGGCTTGCCGCTTACCACGTAGAGATCCATCAGGCCGTCGTTGTTGTAGTCGAACCAGACGGCGCCCCCGCCGGTGCTTTCGAGCAGGGATCCCAGCTTCTCGGCACCGAAGCTGTGGGTGAATTGGATGCCCGCCTGCGCCGACACCTCTTCAAAGCGGATGGGACCGGAAGCGGGCTGTTGGGCAGCCAGCCCCAGCAGAAAAGCTGCGATTGTCAGGTGCCGGAGCTTCACTTCGCACCTCCCATCTTCAGCCGCACCGGCTCGGTGGTTCGCCGGAGCACCTCAGGCACCGCGTTCTCGGGCGCGCGCTCGGGACCGGCATGGCATCCGACGCACACGCGCTGTTCGCCGCGGCGCGCCCAGAACCACCCCTTCTCGGCCTCTGCGGATTTGCCCGTGCGGTCCAACAACTCGAACCGAATCGGCCTCTCGCTGGGCGCCTGCACGAAAAACGACCCATCCTTCTCCACCGGAGCCTGGCCGATCTCGACCGCAGCGCCGCGGTCATCCAGCGCCCAGACCCGCACCGCCGTCACCGAGCCTTCGGGAATGCGCAGTTTCGACGAGTACACGTTGAGGCAGAGAAGATTGGCGCCGTCGCGGTCGCCCAACCCCGAGGGATGGCGCTTGGGGGCCGCGTGTGCCCGGACCAGGACCGGTTGGAACGCGCCGTTGGCGGCGGCCGGCACGGGCTCCGGCGAAACCTGCCCGGTCCGCCACCGATACAGCCCATACGGAGCGGCGCCATTGGCACGATAGGACACGAGCCAGTCTCCCGGCGCGATCTCCGCTACGGGACCGGCAAATTCTCCCATCGGCAGCGATACCTCCAACTGGATCGCCCGGGACGAAGTGAAGCGGGCCAGGCGGCCGGCAGTCTCGAACAGGATGTCGCCGGACAGCAACTCCCTCCCCGCATGGCGGTCGCGACCGTGATCGCAGCGGTAGGTCCCGACGCCGCTGCCATCGCTGTACACCGTGTACAGATCGCGC
Source organism: Terriglobia bacterium (assembly GCA_020073365.1). GTDB lineage: Bacteria > Acidobacteriota > Terriglobia > Bryobacterales > Bryobacteraceae > JAIQFL01. The sequence goes on from JAIQFL010000347.1 coordinate 3,620, forward strand.
GCGGCCGATGCAGGGTGCGGAGCCTCGAACAGGATGCGGCCGTCGCGCAGGACATCGCACGCCACGCGATTGCCGGGGCCGTAAGTGAGCTGCAACGGCGCGACGCCGCCCGGCGCCACGGAGACGAGTTGAAAGCCTTCCTGCGAGCGCCGTGAATAAACCAGCCGGTCGCCCGGCAGGTAGAAGGGCGCGATCCCGTCCTGGTTCTCGGAAACTATGCGCCGCGCCGTGCCGCCGTTCAGGGGCATCTCCCAGATTTGCCAGCGATCACCCGGCTGCTGCTTCCCCGCGAAGAGCACGCGTTGGCCATCGAACGACACGCTGGCATCCGCGGAGGCCGCGAAGCCCGGCGCCAGCGCGCGCTTGCGTCCCCCCGACACGAGTTCGAGCGCGGCCCCCGACGGGAATCGCTCCCCGCCTTTCAGCGCGGCGGTGGCGTCATAGCGTGGCGCTTCCGTATAAAGGAAGGAGACCGGTAGCGGCGCCACACCCTGGACACCGCCAGCTTGGAGAAGCAAAGCCAACTCCGCAGCAACCCAATATCGGAGTTTCAAGACCACTCATCCGAAATTATATGCGATTTCGCGGCCGCCAACTCTAGTGTCTTCATATTAGGACACTACCGGCTCAGGGCCGCTTCTGGCCTTCCAACTTGCCCGCCAGGGCGGCCTGTTCCGCGGCATGCACACCGTCGCCCTGCTCCTGGTACAACTCGGCAAGTTGGTGGTGGGCGGCGGCCCGGCCCGCGTCCAGCGATAGACACTGGAGGTACGCCGCGATGGCTTCGCGCGCACTGCCCTTGGCCGCGTAGGCGCGGCCGAATTCGAAGTGGATGTCGGCCTGCAGTTGCTGGTAATAAGGAGAGGTGGGAAATGTCTTGCCTGCCGGCAGCGCCTGGTGAAGCGCGTCCAGAGCCTTGCTGCTAAGCCTCTGGGCATTGAAGAGCTGCGCCAGGTTCAGGTAAGACTCCGAGCGCGCCGGGTCCAGCGCGATGGCCTTGTGGCACAGGTCCTCGGCCTCGCGGTACCGTTTTCGCTGAACATAGAGAGAACCCAGGGTCAGGTAAAGCTCCGGAGCCACAAAAGGCGATTGAATGGAGGCTTCCAGTTCGCCGATAGCCTCGTCATCCCTCTTCAGGTCGATGTATGCCAGCGCAGTGTAGTAGTGCACCGTGTTCATTTTCGGATCGGCCTCGAGCGCCTTCCGGTGCCAAACGAGCGCGGCTTCCGGGGCCCCGAGTTTGCGCTCCGCCTCCCCCATCAGAGAGAGGAAGTGCGCCACCCCCGGCCGGGTCTTCAGGGCCTGCTCGAGTTCCGCCTTGGCCTTGTCCGGGCGCCCGGTATCCAGGTACACCTTCGCCAGGTAGAAGCGCGCCCAGACGAGACTGGGATCGAGGTCCAGCGCCTGCTGAAGCTCAGCCTTTGCCTCGGCGATCATGCTGGCCGAGCGTAGCGCGAGATAGGCCTGGCCCAGCAGCAAATGCGCCGCGCCCGATTGACCATCGATGCCCACCGCCTCCTTGCAATCCCTAACGGCCTGCTGAGCCTGGTTCCGCTGCAGGCTCTCCGAGCAGGCTTTCATCCGGGGCAGAGCCTCGGGATTCGTCTGGGGCCAGAAAAGCAGCCACGGCAACCAGGACACCATACTCCGATTATGCCAGGATCCCGACGCGTGAAGGGGCGCCACCCACATGGTTTCTTCAATGCGCTACCATGGACAGCGACGGCCACACCTACACCAAGACCAACCATGAAGAAAATCATTCAGGTCCGCATCTTCAAAGGCGAAGAACAGTACGTTGCTGAGTGCTTGGATCTTCCTGTTGTGACTCAGGGCAAGACGCTTGATGAGCTAACCGAAAACTTGAGAGAGGCGATCAGCCTTCACCTCAGGGGCGAGGATCTCGCGGAGTTTGATCTTGCGGAAGATCCGTCGGTGTTCGTCTCCTTCGAACTCGAACCGCTCGTCCATGCCAAAGCTTAAGACCCTCTCCGGGCAGGACGTCCTCAAAATCTTCGCGAAGTTCGGTTTTGAGAAAGTTGACCAGGAAGGCAGCCACATCAAAATCCGTCGGCAGCTTTTGGCCGGTGGCCGTCAGTCTCTCACCGTGCCTCTTCATAACGAGATCGATATAAGGGACACTCAAAGCAATTTTCCGTCAGGCCCTACGATATATTCCGGAGAGCGATCTCTATCCGCACTTCTACGGCGACAACAAGTAAAGACACGCTTGGGAACTCGTGTAGGCGGCCTAATTACGCCCCTCCCGATATGCAACTTTCTCCTCATACAACCCGACCCGCGCCTTGATCTCCGCCGACAGATCCCGCTTGCCCTGCTCGGCCGCGAGGCGCTGCGCGCGATTCCCGGTTTCGACCGCATCTGCGAACCGTCCGGCCTCGGCGTACGCCGCGGCCAAGCCATCGAGAACGGACGCGTCCTGGTCCGCGGTGAGGCGCACGGCTCGCTCGGCCAGCGCCACCGCCTCCGCTCCGTTGCGCAGGGATGCGTCGCGATCCGTCGCCAGCAGCCACGCCGCCCGCCGCAACGTGGGCACGTGGTTCGGATCAACGGCCAGGCCGCTTCGCCACTCCGCCAGCGCCGGCTTACCCCTACCCCGGGCGTCCAGCGCGTTCCCCAGGTTGAAATGCGCCGCGGCGAAGCCGGGGTTCACCTCAGTGGCCCGCTGCCACGCCGCTAGCGCCTCGTCCGTCCTGCCTTTCCGCGACAACTCCGTCCCCAGGTCGTTGTAGGCCTCGGCGTAGTTGGGGCGCAACTCGATCGCCTGGCGCCACTCCGCGATGGCCGCGTCCGACTTGCCCTTGAGCGCCAGCATTCGCCCCAAGTTGCCGTGGACATCGGCGGCGTAGTCTGGATTGGCCTCCAGCACCTGCCGCAGGTGGCGGATGGCTTCGTCGAGCTTGCCCTTCTGGGCCAGCGCCACACCCAGGTTGTTGTGTGCTTCCCAGTTGCGCGGATTGATCTCGATGGCTCTTTGCCAGTGAACGATGGCCTGGTCGAAATCGCCAGTGCCCGCGTAAGCGCGCCCAATGTTGTTTTGCGCCTTGGCGTCGTCGGGGCTGATCGCCAGCGCTTTCGTCCACTCCTCGATCGATTCCGCGAACCGGCCTTTCTCGGCCAGGCTCACGGCACGGTCGAAAAGCCGGTAGAACTCGGCCGCGGGCACATCGATGTGCTCCAGCCCATCTGCGGGAATGTTCACAAATTCCGGGATGTTGACCGCGCGATTGGCGGCCGTGGAGTTCTCGATCAAAATGGCGGGGCTGTCGTTGCCCTCCTCGTCGATGTGCGTCAGGAACATCTGCGTGTACGGCGAGCGGCTCTTGGAGGAAAACACCAGCCACCGCCCGTTCGGCGAGAAACTGTGCCACGAGTTCATGCGCGCCGTGTTGCACCGCATGCGCCGCGCCTGGCCTCCTCCCGACGGCACGATGAAAAGCTGGCCGTCTGGGCGCATCAATTGGCCGTTGCGCGACTCCACAAAAACGATCCAGCGGTTGTCGGGCGAAACCTTCGGGAAGGCGTTGCTCATACGGTTCTTCGAGGCCCCCGCGATGGCCTTCGGCCGGCCGCCTTTGCCGCCGTTGAACGGGATGCGGTACAGGTCGTACTGAATGGGCGGTTCCAGCGGGTCGCCGGCGTATTGGGCCATCTTGCGGCCCTCCGGATAAGCGTCCCTGGCCACCGCGCGCGCGAACACCAGGTACTTTCCGTCGGGGCTCCAGAAGCCGTTGGTTTGGACGAAACTGGGGTTGTCGGCGCCGGGCAGGGCGCGGATACGCTTGGTCGAACGGTCGTACCAGGCCAGGATCCCGCGCGTCGGATAGAACACCTGCAGGAATCGGTAGTCCTTGAAGTTGGCCACGAAGACGTCTTCGTTCACCGTGGTCACCGCGTAGCGGCCATCGGGCGAGAGCTGCGCCATGAAGCCGATGGTCCGGTGCCCCGGCGGCTTGTCGGGGAAGTCGTTCCACGTGAAGACATCTTCGCTGCGAATCGACATCCGCGGCGCGACGGAAGCGATCGTATACATGCCTTTGTCATTCTGCGGCCCGTCCACGTCCATCCCCATCGTCTTGCCGTCCTTCGAAAAAGAGTGGCAGTTGGCGCAGGTGGGCAGTCCCTCCATCACCAGCCTGCTGCTGCTTTCGGCAACGTTGCGCAGCCGCCAGCCGACCAGGGGCACGGCGCTCGGGATGATGGGTTTGATCACGCCCTTCTCCAGTTCCGATGGCATCAGCGGAACGTCCCGATAGAAGATCGGCGCGCCCACCGGATCCGTTGAAGTGGAGATGCGGACCTGCCCCCGCGCGCCGCCGGACCCCGTAATGGTCACGGTGGCCGGATGGCCCGCGGAGCGCTGCTTGATCGCCGACCACGTCGACGCGTCGGGCTTCCAGGTATGTGCCGCAGCCTGCTCCGGCGTCAGCTTCGGCAATTCGTTCGACTCGGCGACGCATCGCGGGTCGATCTCGCCGATACTCATACGTTCGCCGCGCGCGATTCGGTGAATGGCGGGCGCGCCATCCGAGAACGCAATCTCAAATTCCCAGGCAGTGGTGTCCGCTTGCGAATCCCTCCAGAGGAAGGTGGGCGGAGCAAAATCCGGCGGGAAGATCGACCCCTCTTCCGGATAGTCGATGACGATGCGCGGCGCCTGCTGTGCCGGCGCAACGGCCAACAGTGCCAGAGAAAGAAATGCGAACTTCGACACAGACATCATGTGCCAACCAAGGTGGGGCAGGCGCTTTCGCCTGCCAACCGCCAAATCCCAGCCAACGGTGAACAGGCCAAAAGCCTGTTGGCAGGCTAAAGTCTGCCCCACCGCCGGAGCACCACCGGGCCCGCTGGCTGCCCTCTCCTGCCGCCGCCTCCGCCGCCTGTCTGCGCCGCCACAAAGGCCGCGCTGGAGGGATCGGATCCGTCGGGAGGAGGCCCCAGTGCGGGAGGCGCGCTGCCTGCGGCTTGCCCCAGAGCAACAATCGCTCCCACGGGCGGAGCTGGCGCTCCACCTGGACTGAATCCGCCGCCCCGGCCTCCCGCGAAGCTCCTCTGCAGTTGCAGTTCCTCGCGCTCCACCGTTCCGGTGTAGGTCGTCGTGCCCGCCCGGAACGACACGCTGTTGCCGTCCACTTTGCCATCCTCAATCGCCACCGGCTGTTCGCCGCCGCCACCACCGCCGCCGGCGCCTTCCACGGTGCCGGTCAGCTTGTTCCCGTCCTGCCTCAGCGTGAACACGCTGTCCGCACCCGCACCAAATCCGCCGCCTCCCCTCGCGGCAACGGCCGTCGGAACCGGACGCCACAGCCCCGTGATGCCAGCCCCCACCGGCACTTCCCGCTGCCACACCGGGACCGCTGGACGGAATTTCACCGCCTTCGCGGCAATCGTGGCCGTGGCCGGGGTCAACCCGGGGGAAGTCACCTCCACGGTCACGCTGCCGCCCTCCCGAGCCGCTTGCACGATTCCCATGCACATTCCGCAGAACGCCTTTCGCGTGCCGCCGTGGTCCGGTTCGTGGCTCGACGGCTGCCCGTTGCCCACGCCGATCAGCCGCCCCGAGCCCGCCACCCGGAAGGCCACCTGGTTGTCGGCCAGCGGCGCTACCCGGCCCTGCGCGTCCTGCACTTCCACCGCGAACATCGCTACGTCTTCGCCGTCCGCCGCGATCTCCTGGCGGTCGGCCCGCACCACCAGCTTGGCCGCCGGACCGGTGGTCTCGCGCTTCGCCGTCAACACCTGCCGCCCGCCCTGGAACCCGCGCGCCTCCAGCACTCCCGGCGCGTAGCTCACCTGCCACGCCAGGTGCCGGTCTTTCTTCATTTCCTGCGCCCCCAGGCTCTTGCCGTTCAGGAACAGCTCCACCTTCTCCAGGTTCGAGTGGACCCACACCATCACGTCCTTCCCTTCGAGCCCCGGCCAGTTCCAATGCGGGAACACGTGCAGCACCGGCTGGGAACCCCACCATGACTGGTAATAGTAGAACGTGTCCTTGGGGAAACCGCAGGTGTCGATGATCCCGTACTGTGAACTGATGTTCGGCCACCCGTAGGGCGATGGTTCGCCGCGATAGTCGAAGCCCGTCCACACGAAGCCTCCCGATAGCCACGGCCGGGCGTTGGTGAAGCTCCACCAGCCCTCCGCCGATGCCCGCCCCGTGGTGGTCCAAGGGTCGTAGGACCCCACGTAGCCATTCTCCCGGTCCACCTTGTAGATGCCGCGCGTGGCCACCGCGCTCACCGTCTCCGTGCCGATCACCGGAATCTTGGGATTGGCCTGGTGGAACCTCTCCGCGGCCGGGTCGGCATAGTTGTAGCCCTGCACATCGCACGCAGCGAAGCCGCCGCGGTTCATGTTGTTCCCGCCCAGCGGCGCAATGGTCACCAGCCGCGAGCCATCCTGCTCCATGGCGATCCGCTTCATGGCCGTCAGAATGCGCAGCCCGCGCTCCGTGGCCGCCTCGCCTTCCTCGTTGCCCATCGACCACAGGAACACACTCGGATGGTTGCGGTCCCGCCGCACCAGGCGCTCGAACTGGGTAAGTCCTTCCGGGTTTGACGACATCATGCGCGTCTCGTCCATCACCAGCATGCCCAACTGGTCGCAGGCGTCCAACAACTCGGGCGTCGGATGGTTGTGCGAGCTACGGTAGGCGTTCGAGCCCATCTCCCGCAGCTTCCGCACGCGGTAATACTGCACCGCGTCGGGCAAGGCCGCGCCCAGCCCCGCGTGGTCCTGGTGATTGCACGTGCCCTTCACCTTCACGGATTTGCCGTTCAGCAGGAAGCCCTTCTCCGCATCGAACTCCAGCGAGCGGATCCCGAAGGGAGTCTCGTACCGGTCGACGATGGCGCCGGCCGATTCCACCTCGGTGACCAGCTTGTACAGGTTCCTCTGCTCCAGCGACCACAAGGCAGGCTGCTTCACCACCATCTGCTGTTCGTAGGTGTGGCCGTCCCACTCCGCAATCGGCGCCGCCGCCGTGGTTGCCTTGCCCGCCGCTTTACCGGAAGAATCCAGAACGGTTGAGATCACCCGCGTGTTCTGTCCTCCCTTGCCCTCGTTGTCCACCTCCGTCCGGATGGAAAGCGTGGCCTCTCCCGGCCGCACCTGGGACCGCACCAGCGTGCCCCATTGCCGCACGTGCACCGGATGCGTTTTCACCAGCCAGACGTGCCGGTACATTCCCGCGCCCTCGTAGAACCAGCCGTCGCTCAGCGTCGCGTCCACGCGCACCAGCAGCACGTTGCGCCCGCCGGGCGTGGCGAAGTCGGTTACGTCGAAGCGGAAGGGCGCGTAGCCGCTCGAATTCTCACCGATGAAGCAGTTGTTGAAGATCACCGTGGCGTGCCGGTAGACGCCGTCGAATTCAATGGCGAGGCGCTTCCCCGCGTCCGCTGCCGGGATCTCAAGCACGCGCCGGTACCAGCCGATACTGGTCTCGGGATAGTTCCGCCCCAGCGGGTAGAAGCCCCGGCCCCGCAGGTCTGGATCGTTTTGAAAGGGGAGATCCACAGCCCAGTCGTGCGGCAGGTCAACCGCTTTCCAATCGCCATCGTCGTAGTTCACCCGGCCCGGGGGAACGAAATTCCCCGTCTTGGAAAACGTCCCCGAGCGGCCGAAATTGAAGTCCTTGGACGACTCGTTGGCGTGGCCGAAATGGAAACGCCATCCGGAATCCAGCAGCAGGCGTTCGCGGTGGTTTGGCCCAGACAATGTCTCGCCTTGTCCCGTCTCGTTGGACGAGACCCCGCGCGTCTGCTGCTCTGCGGCCAGTGGCGTTGCGGCAGCGGCGGCGGGTGCCACCATGCCAGTCTTCAATACGTCCCGACGTGTCCAATCGCCCATGCGATCCTCCTTGACTTCACTCACTCGAAATGGAACGCCCAGTGTAATCGCACGCACGAGCGCAAACAAGGGGTATTGTTAGCCGAAAACCCGATTGGCGTGGCTCTGGCCGGTTCCCGCGCGCCGAAAAGACGCAGCCGCCAAAGGACGTTGGCAGCGAAAGCGCCGGTCTAGTCTCAGAACTCCTATAGTAGTCGCCTGCGGGGCGAGTGCTCGTGTTAACGACGCCCAAATGGAAACAGTGAGTATCTGTATGTTTCCGAGCGCCCACCGCTCCGGCGCTTAAGTCCCAGAACTCGTCAATGACCCAATTCGCGTGAGCTTGTAAGAGGATGCGAGTTGTTCAGACGGCCGCGCAAATCGGCACGATATTAACGAT
>JAIQFL010000348.1 GCA_020073365.1 Terriglobia bacterium
GTGATACTCCCACAGGATCGTGAGATTCCGCTGATGCGAGCCACCACGCTGGAGCTCCTCGGCCGAACCGCGGATGCCGAAGGTCTGCTGAGCGATCTGCAGAACCGCTGGCCGGAGTGGCACGCCATCTGGGTGGCGCACGGGGTAACGCTCGCGATTCACCAGCATTTCGAGGACGCCCGCCAGGCCCTGGAAACCGCGGCCGCGCTGGGCGCACGGGGTCCCGAAGCTTACTTCTACCTCGCCGACAGCGCGCTGCGCTCCGTGCCGAGTCGGATCGATGCCGCGGAAGCAGCCATCCGCCAGGCTCAGCGTCTGGCGCCGGACGATCCGTGGATACACGCGCTCTCCGGCCGGATCGCATTCGCGAAGGGCGACCACCGGCAGGCAGTGGAGCGTCTGCGTGAGGCCGTCCGCCTGCGTCCCACGATGGTCGAGCCGCATAGCGTTCTCGCCAAAGCGTATGCCGCGCTGGGCCGGAACGAGGAAGCAGAGGCCGAGTTGGCACGGGTCAGGGCGATCCAGCGGGACTCTTCCGACGCGGACGAAGAGCCTCCTTTTGCCAGAAGGCTGTTCCAGGAGAAGCTGCCCCGGGATTGGTGAGTTTGGTGGGTCACCCGCCAAAGTTGCCGGGCTGCTGGGGCGATAGGGCATCGGGGTAAGAACGAGTGAGAGAATTTTAGGCCACAGATGAACCATCATGGGCCGTGGCGGCCCACCAGAGGTCATGAAAACGTGGTAGACCGGGGATGGTGCAGACCGGGTCGGCGTCATGTAAACGGTTGAAAATAGGGAGCCGGGGAAATTGTTTTCAGAACAACACGGATCGACACGGATAGGAGAAAACCGAGGTTATCGTGTTCCGGTTCAGCTGGAAATGGAGAAAGCGTTCCCCCATTAGGATAATGGAGCGAACGCATGAAGAAGCAACGGAAGCACTACACGCCGGAAGAGAAAGTCGCCATCCTGCGGCGTCATCTGTTGGAGCAAGTCCCCAATCTCAGAGTTATGTGACAAGCACGGACTCCAGCCCACGGTCTTCTACCGCTGGCAGAAGGAGTTCTTCGAGAACGGGGCGGCCGCCTTACAGCCGAAAGCGCGGCCCACTCATCCAGCCGGGCAGGAACGGATCGACTACCTGGAGAAGAAGGTTCAGACTAAAGACGAGGTCCGGGCCGAACTGATGGCGGAGCACGTCGCGTTAAAAAAACGCTTGGGGAGCTCTGACCGGGATCTGGGTTCCGCATGATACGCGGGACCAGATCGTGGATTTTGTTCGGCGCTGGTCGGACAAGGCCTCCGGGCAGCCCGAGTCACGGATGAAGTGGATTACTTCCGGAGGGCCGACACAGGAGTTGGCCGATCCGGACTCGTTCTTGCGGTCACTTCTTCAGCAACTGCGTCCAGTTCATGATCGCCGTGATCGGTTCCGACACCGCCTCCGTGAGCACTGAGTTGATGATGAACTTCTGGCCGTCCGGCATCGCGGCCCAGCGGTGAGTGTTTCTTCCGCCGCCGTAGATGGGTGCGGTGAACAACGCCACGGGAGCGCCGACGCGCCGGAAAGTGGGAGCGGTGGACACCGGCACGGCCATTACCTTTGAATCCGCGGATATGTAAAAGAGCTCCTTGCCGTCGCGCCGCCACAGGGGTTGCGAACCGCCGCCTTGAGAAATCATCTGCTGGCCGCCGGCTTTTCCATCCGATGAAAACGAACGAACGTATACTTCGGTTTTTCCGGACTCGTTCGATACATAAGCAATGTACCGGCAGTCCGGGGAAAAGCGCCCCTGGCTCTCGGTGAACGGAGTACCCAGGAACTGAGTAGGCTTTTGTTCCCCTTTGAGCGGCAGCAGCCACAGATCCAGATTATTGCCACCCCGATCGCCACGATTGACTGAATAGATGAGAAATCGTCCGTCGCTCGACCAGTCCTGGGGGAACTTTGGCTCCGGGGACTTCAGCAGGGCCGTTTCATCGCCCGCCAGATTGCTGGCTCTCTGATACAGGTCAGCCCCGCCCTCGCGCTGGGAACTCCACACGATCCGGGTCCCATCCGGGGACCATACCGGCATGTCGTCAACAGCAGGGTCGAAGGTGAAGCGGATGGTGGCTCTTTGCGCCAGATCGTGCACCCAGATGTCGGTGTTGTTCTGCGCGGTGTCAGCGACGCCGAACGCGACACGTTTCCCGTCGGGCGAGACGGAAAGCGTGGTATAAGCGCCCGGCGCGCCCAGTGATCCTAGAGATCTGCCGCTGCGGTCAAACCAAGTGAGTTGGCGGCTGCCGCTCGACCCTCCGCTGCGGTAGACCAGGGTGCCATTTTCTGAGGCCGTGAACAAGTCGCCGTTGGCGCCAACACGCGCAACGATGGGCACCGCGTCGCCCGCCAGGCTCAAACTGCCGGCATTGAAGGGCTGGGCCATCAGTGCGCCCTGCCGCAGGAACATCAGGTAGCCATGCGCGCGGTCTGCCGACGGTACGTATGTGGCTGGAGAAGCGCTTTTGGCGATCAGTTTGGAGCTTTGCTCCCCGGGTTTTGAATCGAGCGATCCAACGTACACGCCGCTGTCTTCTTCCTTGGAAGCCACACGCAAGTAGAGGAAGTGCCGCCCGTCCGGCAGGAAAGAGGGCCCTGTGTGACGCAACTCCCCTCGTTTGGAATCGAGCTTGGTAACTGGAGCGCAAGTGCCGCCGCCCGCCGGCACTTCCATCAAGCCGTCATTTGCCTGAAAGAGGATAATTCCTGCCGGGCTCCAGGCTCCGATTGGGACGCCAGCGGTTGCAGGGCATAGCGTTTGCGCCGGACCACCGGCTACGTCGATGTTCATCAGCCGGGCCAGGCTCCTGCCCGCGAAGGCGAGAGAACGTCCGTCCGGTGACCAGAATACGGGCGCGCTGGCGCCTTCCGTTCCGGGCAGTGCGTGCGCCTCGGAGGAATTCATCGGTCTGAGCCAGATCTGCGAGCGGCCCTCGCCGTCGATGGCGGCGAAAGCCAGCGTGCGGCCGTCGGGCGAAATGGCGGGCGCGGCACGGGTGAAGCTGGTCTTGTCCGGGGCGGGCACGGCGAATCGGGTTACTTCGAGTATGGGAGGCTGTTCGCGGAAATGGAGGAAGCTCACAACGCCGAAACCAAGCAGAAACATCGCCGCCACCACCCATGGCAGTTTCTTGTGGGGCAGCCTGGTAGCCTGCGTGGAACGGTCAGTCCCCCCTGGATTCTCCAATACGATTCGCGCCTCGCCGATGGCTTGGAGGCGCTGTCTGCGATCCTTAGCGAGACAGCGGCGCAGGAGGGGTTGGATGGTGTCCGACGTGTCCGCGGGGAGTGCGGACCAATCGGGCTCGTTCTTGACTACCGCCTCCAGCACGTCCGGAGTGGCCGATCCAACGAACGCGCGCTTGCCCGCGAGCATCTCATACAGGACCGCGCCAAAGGAGAAAATATCGCTGCGCCGGTCCACAGGCCGACCGACAGCTTGCTCGGGCGACATGTACGCGGCGGTGCCCAGGATCATGCCCGCGCGGGTATGTTCCATGGTCATGGTGGATGAGCTGGCCAGCGAAGACTTGGGCGGCTCGACTTCGAGGACCTTGGCGAGACCGAAGTCCAGCACTTTGACGACACCCTCGGGAGTGATCTTGATGTTGGCGGGTTTCAGATCGCGATGTATGATGCTCCGATCGTGCGCGAACTCCAAAGCCTCGACGATCTGCTTCGCGATTGTCACTGCTTCGTCGACCGCCAGCGGTGCTTCTTTAATGCGATCCTCCAGCGTCGGACCTTCGACCAGCGCCAGGACTAACCCGAAGTAGTCTTCGGAGTCCGCCATCCCATAGATCGGTCCGATGTTGGGATGGTCCAGCGACGCCAGCACCTGGGCTTCCCGCTGGAAACGAGCCATGCGCTCAGGATCGCGCAAGAATGTCGCAGGCAGAACCTTGAGCGCCACGTCGCGCTTCAGCTTCGTGTCGCGCACGCGGTACACCTCACCCATACCGCCATGGCCGAGCAGGGAGACCACTTCGTAGTGGCCGAGTTTGTCGCCTGCGGAAAGCGGCTTAGGAGCGATACTCAGGTCCCGGCCGATAACTCGCGCCGCCACTTCGATTGCCGGTGTCTCAAGGAAGCTTTTTGCCTGCTGTTCCAACGTCAGCAGGGAGCGTGCTTCACGCTCCAGCCGTTCGTCACCCGCGCACGCTTGCCTCAGAAAGGCGTCGCGCTCTTCGGGTGCGTGTTCCAACACCGCGTGCAGCAGCCTGTCAATTTGTTTCCACTGTTCCGAATCCATCGCCCGTTCCGCCTCCCAGTTCGCGGTATAGCCAGAACTTGGCGATGCTCCAGTCGCGCCTCACGGTAGCGGGCGAAACTCTGAGTACCTCGGCCGTGTCCTCCACACTGAGTCCGCCAAAAAAACGCATCTCGATGATTTGCACTTTCCGTGGATCGAGACGGGCCAGCGCGTTCAGGGCGTCATCGAGCGCCACCATGTCCGCGGTCCGATCCCCACCGACGACGGCGACCTCTTCCAAAGAGACATGCGGCACACCGGCCCCGCGCTTTACGTTATGGCTACGGGCATGATCAACCAGAATGCGCCTCATCACCTGGGCCGACACCGCAAAGAAGTGCGCTCGATTCTGCCACTTCATGCGCTTATACTCCACCAGTCGCATGTAGGCCTCATTGACCAGGGCGGTCGTTTGGAGGGTGTGGCCTGGGCGCTCGCGGTTCATATAGTGGTGAGCCAGGCGGCGGAGTTCCTCATAAACAATCGGCGTTAGCCCCTTGAGCGCACTGTGGTCTCCATCGCTCCAGGCGCGGAGGAGCGTGCTTATTTGATTTACTTCGAACTCGCGAGGCATTGCCTCCCTCTGCATTTGTGTCCGTCCAATTATACTGCGCCCCGCTCCTCCGAAAGATTTCCGGCGTCGCGATTAGCAATTCGCGGTAGATTCTCCGCCTAACTGGGTGGAGGGACATATATGAAAACGATCCTGAATTCCATTGCGACCGGCAGCTTGCTCGCCATGCTTGCCGTAGCACAACCACAACGCTCTATCGAAGACGCGCTTCTCCGCCAGGCTGAGGTCCAACCCGCCTCGTCCATGGGCGTTCCAACGGTCACGGCGCCGTTATACGGCCGGCCGGAAGTTCCTGATAGTCAGGTGCCTCGCGGAGGCGATACCCCCGCATCAGCCAGCCACAGCCTCCTGGTATACGTAATCACGGGTAGTCCGCAATTTGGCGCGGTTGATTTGCACAGCGGGACATTTCTGCCGATCGGTCCTTCTTTACCACCGGAAGTGGGCGGCGGCCTGGTCCAAGGTCCTGGCAAAGCCTTGTTTACTCTCGGCTTTTCCGGCAACCTGGTCGCTATCGACCCTGTTACGGGCATAACCTCCGTCGTGGGTCGCACAGGATTAGGCGATTGCACGACGCCAGCCTCCCCCTGCGGACCAAACTCCGCCAACGGAATTGGCCGCTTCGATGGAGCCTTCTATGCAACCGATTTCGCCAACAATCTCTATTCTCTGAATCCCAAATCCGGCGCCGCCAGGCTGATTGGGCTTACCGGCATTCCAGCGCTCCCGTTTAGCCCCTTGAGCGTCAACCCGGATGGATCGCAGAATGTCTTCAATGAGACTCTATTCAGCGCTCGCGGAAAGCTTTACGCGAATTTTGCTGCTGCCGTGCGTCCCCAGGCGGGCCGCCTGTTGTCGTGATTCCGCCTGCCATTTGGGAGATTGACCCGAAGACGGGACACGCGAAGTGGATTGCGCCCACTGAGCTCGGCCTCACCAGCATTGTTAATGTGAAGGAAACAATTTACGCGTTCAGCGTGCGGACTGGCCAAGTCGTTATTCTCGACGTGAGCACCGGTCAGACCAGCGCCGTAAGTGAACTCGATCCGGCTGCGGGGTTGATTGGTGGAGCCACGCCTGCCCGTCCAACTTCGGCGGACAGAGACTAATCAGATGATAGCGGGTCGCCATCGACAGTACCGCTAGATCGTTTCATGCGGGGCCAGGTAAATACCGCCCCGCATCTCCCTTTCGCTTTGCCCAGCGCCTCACCGCGAGCACCTCACCCATACCGCCCTGGCCGAGCAGGGAGGCGACTTCGTAGTGGCCGAGTTTGTCGCCTGCAGAAAGCGGAATTAAGCGGAATAGGAGCGATTGCAGTTAAGTTTAGCCGAATCGGAGAGCGGATAGGTCCTGAATCACATAAATTAACCGGCCAAACTGTTTGAACCTGGCCCAATCGTTTTCTTGCGTCCTTCTTTCGGAAATCTTCAGCTTCAGTCTCTGGAGACATGAAACGGTGTACGAAGCTAGCCGTTGTGCTTGACGATATCCCGGTGGCTGACCTTCGATTTGAATCCGGCTCCGGCCAGATTCTTGCGGATTTGCTCGGCCATCATTACGGAGCGGTGTTGGCCCCCCGTACACCCGAAGGCGATCGTCAGATAGCTCTTTCCCTCGCGGATGTAGTGCGGGAGTAAGTAGACCAACAGATCGGAGATGCGCTGGACGAACTCGACCGTCTGTGGAAACGATCGAATATAACGCGCCACTTTGGGATGCCGGCCCGTCAGGTGCTTGAACTCGGGGATGTAGTTGGGATTGGGAAGAAATCGCACATCGAAAACCAGGTCGCTATCCGGCGGCACGCCATTGCGGTAACCGAAACTCGTTACGTAAATCACAATATTCGCCTGGTCTCGCTGGCCGCCGAAGCGCTCTCCGATGAATTCCCTCAGTTCGTGGACCGTGAACTTGGAAGAATCGATGATCAGATCCGCCATCGCGCGGATCGGCGCCAGCAGCGCCCGTTCCGAGCGGACACTCTTGGTAACGGACTTTCCGGTACCGAGGGGATGCGGACGCCGCGTCTCGCTGAACCGCCGGATGATGGCTTCATCATCCGCCTCCAGAAAAACCAGCTTGGCCTCCACGGATTGACGAATGCTGGCAAAGACCTGGGGAAAGCGCTTCAGCCCCTCTCCTTCGCGAATGTCCACTACCAGTGCGGCGGCTTGAATGCTGGGGTTGTCGCGCGTCAGTTCCGCGAACTTGGGGATCAAACTCACAGGCAGGTTGTCCACCGAGTAGAAGCCCAGGTCCTCCAGGGCTTTAAGGACCGAGCCCTTGCCCGACCCGCTCAAGCCCGTAATGACGACGAGTTCCGGCTTCCGAGCGCCGGCTTGCTGGCGCTTGGAGGAGGGCGTGGACCTGCGCGCCATTGCTAGAAGCACTCCCCACAGCGCGAACGCCGACGGCCGATTCGAGACAAAACGCCTGTGGGCGTCAATCGGCGTTCCTCGGCAGCCTTCATTCCTTTACCCGACCGGGGCTGTTCGCGCTATGCCTCAACCAGATCGAAGTTCCCGTCGCGACGCCGGACCAGGACCGCTATCCGATCGGTTTCGGCATCCCGGTAAACCAGGTAGTCGCGGGACTTGTCCATTTGAAGCAGAGCCTCCTCTAGGGTCATGGGCTTGCGTTTCTGGTGATGGTTGACGCGGTGAACACGCCGCTCAGTGCCCGCATCCGACTCGGGCTCGGGCTCGGCTTCGGCCTCGGCGGGCCGCTCCGTTTCCGCTTCGGAAGCCGCCTTGCGCGGCGTGCGTTTGGTGTCGCGCCACTTGGTGCGAGCCTTCACCGCCTGCTTTTCGAGTTTTTCGGCCGCGGAGTGAATCGCGTTGAAAAGATCGGTGTTCGACCCCAGTCCGACCAACTGGTGGTTGAAATAGTGGATCGTGGCTTCGGCGTGATGGAGATGGCGCTCCAGAGACAGAATCACGTGCGCTTCGCACTCCCGTTTGCCATCCAGAAGTACGCCGATCTTCGCGAATCGCGCTTCGAGCTTTTTTAATTGGGCTGGAGCCAACTCTACCTGTCTGCCCGTGTAGGTGATCTTCATGGTTCCCCTTTCGCCTGGCAAACCACAAAAAGCGATGGTCTGCCCCAACCGCTCCTCTTCCTTTATAGCTCGTTTCGAGACCGCTCAGTTGCGTTGGCGCCGCTGGTGGGTAGACGGGATTTTCATGTCTTCCCGGTATTTCGCCACGGTCCGGCGGGTGACATTGATGCCCTGGGTCTGCAATAGGGTGGTGATCTGGTCGTCCGTGAGAGGCTTGGTGCGGTCCTCCTCCTCGATCATCTTCTTCACCATCCGCTTCAGCAAGAGCAAGGGGGTCCCGCCGCCGGAGGGGCCTTGCACGGCTTCCGAGAAGAAGTACCGCAGTTCGAACACCCCCTGCGGCGTGTGGACATACTTGCTGGCCACGGCGCGGCTGACGGTGGAGGGATGCACCCCTACCTCTTCGGCCACTTCCTTGATCATCATGGGCTTGAGGTAGTCCAGGCCGTGGCTCAAAAATTCCATTTGCCGGCGCACGATCGCCTGGCAGACCTTCATGATGGTCTGCTTGCGCTGCTCGATGTTCTTCATGAGCTGGATGGCCGACGTATAGCGCTCGCGCACGTAGTCGCGAACCTCTTTGGTCGCGCCGTTGTCGCGATCCAGCATCTTGCGGTACTGCGCGTTGAGGCGAAGCTGCGGCACGTCCTCATCGTTCATCTGGATGATGTAATCGTCCCCATCCTTGGTAAAGTAGACGTCCGGCTCCACGATGCGCGCGCCCACGCCGGAGTAGCGCAGTCCCGGCCGGGGGTTGAGGTGCTGGATCATGCTCACTGCGATATCGATGTGCTCCATGGGCCGCGCCAGCATCTTGGCGATCTCTTTAAATTGGCGCGTTTCGAGCAGCCGCAGATGGTTCGACACGATCTGCCAGGCTACGCCGCCTTTGCCGTTGACGCTCTCGATTTGCAGAAGCATGCACTCCCGCAGGTTGCGTGCGCCCACTCCCGCCGGATCGAGGCTCTGCACCACCTGGAGCGCCGCTTCCACGTGCTCCGGCTTGTGCTCGCCTACTGAGGCGATCTCCTCCAGCGACGCCGAGACGTAGCCGTCCTCGTCCAGGTTGCCGATGATGGATTCGGCCGCATCGCGGACTTCGTCCGGCATCACGCTGACGCTCAACTGCGAGCGCAGGTGATCGCCCAACGTCACCGGAGAGGAAAGGAATGTCTCAAACGACGGCTTCTCCACCGATTCCGATGCGGGGCTCTTATAACCCGGGTCCAGGTAATCGTCGAAGAACGAGCCGAAGTCGATTTCGTCGAACGGATCCGTCGCGGCCGGCGTTTCCACCAGCGCGTCGGTGGCCACGGCGCCGTCCGGTTCGGGAGCCGCCGACGCGGTCTCCTCGGCATCCGGGAAGAGGTTGCCATTGATCGCCACGTCGCCCACCGCGCCAATCAGCGAATTGGCGTCGTTCAGGACCGCGGCTTCCAGGAGCTGTTTGTCGGCGGGGTTGACGACCGCCTCGGCCTCCAGCAAGGGCTGCAACTCCTCGGGTGTAATCTCTTCTCCGGGCGCTTCGGTGGATTCTTCAAGAACCGGATTCTTGACAATCTCCTGGGTGATCATCTCCTTTAGCTCCAGCCGGTTAAGCTGAAGCACGGTGACCATCTGCACCAGGCCTGGGGTCAGAATCTGCTTCTGTGAGACCCTTAATTGTAGTCTTGGGGACAGTAAGCTCATCCGTCTCCCATGATATCACCCCAATTAAGCATCCCTGCGCAAAAATGGAATTCGCTGAGCACTTTTTGTGCCGTTCTCAACGAAGCGCCGATTCGCAAGAGTCCCTGCCGTGGCGGGGCGGCCACGGCTAAAAGACGTATGCGCGTTGCTGTTACCAGCCGGGTCGTGTACCATACCCAAACGCGATGCTGTTTTCTGACCTCGCACTCTCGAGACGTCTGGAGCGCGCCGAAGGGCACGCGTGCGCCCAGCTCGCCTTGGCGCGGCGTCGTCTCTTCCCCGACAGCGGCGCCGAGTGGATGGAATGCGCCGGAGCATACGCCGTCTTCGATGGTGTCGACTCCCCTGTCACCCAGAGTTTTGGGCTCGGCATCTTCGAGGAACTCAGCGCGGCTTCGCTGGATCTGATCGAGCGCTTCTTTCTCGACCGTGGCGCGCCGGTCCTTCACGAGGTCAGCCCCCTCGCGGGGGTCGCCGCGCTCGACCTGCTCTGCGCCCGCAGATACAGACCCATCGAGATCAGCAGCGTCCTCTGCCGGCCGGTTGAGAAACCCGCCGCCGGGAGCGACAACCATATCAGGGTGCGCATTACCGGTAAGGAAGAAGGCCAGCTCTGGACTGAAGTAAGCGCGCGGGGCTGGGGTCACGAACATCCGGAGCTTCTGGATTTTCTTCTACAAAGCTCGGCCCTCTCGTCAGCACGCGAGCACAGTGTGTGCTTCCTGGGCGAGGTTGACGGTAGACCCGGCGCCGCCGGCGTGCTGTGTATACACGAGGGAGTTGCGTTGTTTGGCGGTTCGGCTACCGTCCCAGAGCTGCGGCGTCGCGGGCTGCAAGCGGCGCTCCTTGACGAGCGTATGCGCCACGCCTTCGACCACGGCTGCGACCTGGCCATGATGGTGGCCGAGGCTGGCAGCGCTTCCCAGCGCAATGCCGAGCGCAAGGGATTCCGGATCGCGTATACCCGCATGAAGTGGCGGTTATCCCAGGTGACTGGCCACGTCACCGGAACGCCGACTGATTTCCGGATATAATTCAACAGATCATGGCCAGCTTTGCGCGCGGCGATCGGCTCGGCCCGTACGAGACTCTCGACGCCATCGGCGCCGGGGGCATGGGCGAGGTGTGGAAGGCGCGAGACACACGCCTGGATCGCATCGTCGCCATCAAGACTTCCAAGGAGCAGTTCTCGGAGCGCTTCGAGCGCGAAGCGCGGGCGGTGGCGGCGCTGAATCATCCGCACATCTGCCAGCTTTACGACGTCGGACCGAATTACCTGGTGATGGAGTTCATCGAGGGCGCGCCGCTCAAGGGGCCGCTCGCGATCGAGAAGGCAGTCGAGTATGCGGGGCAGATTCTGGAAGCGCTGGATGCGGCGCACCGCAAGGGCATCACACATCGCGATCTGAAGCCGGCGAACATTCTGGTCACCAAGCAGGGGATCAAGCTGCTGGACTTCGGGCTGGCCAAGCAGAGCGGTCCGCTACAGCAGACCGACGCCACCCTGACCGAGGCGCTGACTCAACGCGGGGAGATCGTGGGGACGCTGCAATACATGTCGCCGGAGCAGTTGCAGGGGAAGGAGGCGGACGCGCGCAGCGATCTGTTCGCGTTCGGGTGCGTGCTGTACGAGATGTTGACGGGGAAGCGCGCGTTTGAAGGCGAGAGCGCGGCCAGCGTGATCGCGGCGATTTTGGAGCGGCAGCCCGCGCCGTTGACAACAGCGCCGCCGCTGGAGCGGGTGGTGCGGCGGGCCCTTGCGAAGGACCCGGACCACCGTTTTCAAACGGCGCGCGATTTGAAGGCAGCGCTCACCTGGGCGATGGAGCAGTCGCCGCCATCGACCGCAGTCAAGCCGGTGCATCGCTGGCAGTGGATTGCCGGGGCGGCTCTGGTGGCGGTCGGCGCCCTTGCCGGCTGGGGCGTCTCACACTTCCGCCAGCCACTCGCAGACGACCGCGTGTTCCGTTTCCAGATCGATCCGCCCGAGGGCGGCCAGTTTACCTTCGGAGTCGTCACGGGCGGCATCGCTTTGTCGCCCGATGGCCGGACCGTCGCCTATATCGCTGAGGGCAGCGGCAAGACCGGGCTGTGGGTCCGCTCGTTGGACAGCACAACGGCACGGATGATCGCCGGAACCGAAGGTGGGGGGTTTCCCTTCTGGTCCCCGGATGGCAAGTCCCTCGGCTTTTTCACGGCAACCCAGTTGAAACGGGTCGATCTGGCGGG
>JAIQFL010000349.1 GCA_020073365.1 Terriglobia bacterium
AAGTGTTGGGTTATGATCGCCAGGGTGAGTGCGCGCGCCAGTTCCTCTCCGAAATCGGCGGCGCTCTGAGGACGATCCTCAGGGCGGAAGGAAAGCGCCCGGAGGATCAGCTTCTCCGCCGGCACAGGAAGGCCGGGGCGCAGTTGCGACGGCTTTACAGCCACGCCGGCTTTCTGCAGATCGTGCAGTTGCAGGTGATGATTGGCGACGAAAGGCCTCTGCCCGGTAACCAGTTCGTGAGCTATGACCCCCATCGCAAAAATGTCGCTGGCCGCGCTGACCCGCCCTTCGAGCTGTTCGGGCGCCATATAGAGCGGTGTTCCGGCCACTCGCGTGCCGACTTCGCCGCCGGGTCCCTCGTGGATCGTAGCGATGCCGAAATCGATCAGGCGCACGACTTCCCTGCCCTGATCGAGACTCTGCAGCATGATGTTGGCCGGTTTCAGGTCGCGATGCCAGATGCCCCTGGCATGGGCGGCGCCAAGCGCCTGGCCGATCTGCTGCAGGACGCGGGCGGCGAAATCCAGCGGAACGCCTCCGGACAGCATCGCGTCATGGAGCGACCGTCCTTCAATGTACTGGATGACCATAAAGGGCCGGCCATCCGGCGCCACCCCGCTATCCAGCGCGCCCACCACCCCGGGATGGTCGATCAGAGCCAGGGCCTTCACCTCCTGGGCGAACTTCTCGGCCAACCAGGGATTGCTGGGTGTGGGGTCAATCGGCATCTTGATGACCACGGGGCGGCCGTGGAGAGTTTCGTCGCTGGCCAGGTACACGACACCCAGGCCGCCGCGGCCCAGTTCGCGCTCCACGCGGTAGCGATTCTTAAGCAGGCTTGAAGCGGCCGGACCCGCCAGCGGGTTATGCAACATGGTCTCGGTGGAGTCTGCGTCCAGCAGCGACATCACCTCCTGAAAGAGAGACTGGTCGGTTCCGCAGGCCGCCCGCACATACGATTCCCGGCTGGCCGCTTCCATCTCGATGGCCGCTCCAAAGATGGTTTTGGCTTGAGCCCAGCGATCGGGTGTCATGTGGAGCCGCCGGCGCCCAGCTCGCGGCGGAGCCAGGCCTGTGCCACGCGCCAGTCGCGATTCACGGTACGGGTGGCGCAGCCGGGGAAAGCGCTCATGACAGTTCAAAGCATTATATCGCGGCATTGTCCGATTTCCGGCGGCGCTTGCGCGTGTACTGGTGAAGGAGGACCAAAAGGTATCACGACGATTTCAAAACTGGTAACGGCCCTGACGGTGATCGCCGGAACGGCGACAGCTCAGGGGTCTCTAACCGGTTCGCTCTGCGGGCCGCAGCCCATAGCTGTGGCGCAAAATTCTACATTTCGCGCTCTTAGGCGCGGTGTATAATTCTCCATTCCGGGCTCAGGTCCGAGGTGAACATCAATGCCAGCCATCAGCCGGTTTTTCATGGTTCTGCTTGCGCTCGCCGCGATCTGCCTGCCCCAGGCGCCGGATAACCAGGCACAACCGGTGGACCCCAACCGCCCTTATCTGCTGCGCCCCGGACTGGTGCAACGCAGAATCCAGGACATGGCTTTTCTTGGCGACAATCGCACCCTGGTGACAAGCGATGGTCTGAACACCACCTTGTGGGACGCCGAGAATGGCCTCGTTCTGCGAACGCTAAGCTCCGGCGTCCAGGCCAAGGTGACCCCGGACCGCAAGTTCTTCTGGCGTGAATTCCGCAACCCCACCGGCGCCATGACGTCGAGGTGGGATGTCGGTGATCTGGATGTGCCCCCCGCGGGCAGGGTGTTCGTGGGACTCGCGAGCAACGACCTCGTGATGGCAGATGTGCTCGATACCATGCTGCTCTACCGGAACAAGACAACCGGCCAGGCACTTATGACCACCACGCCGGACACCCCAATGACGCGCGGAGCCAGTTGGGTCGGCGTGCCCTCCGGCCGAGGGGTCCGTGACGCCGCCAGGTTCAACCCCGTGGGCCACACCGTCGCGATCGGCGACTTTGATGGAAAGCTGCTGATCTACGATTACGCCGCTGGAAACACGGTCTTCCAGTCCACCGCTGCGGGCTTCGTGATTACCAACGTGGAATTCAGTCAAGACGGCAAACTGCTGGCTACAGTCGCCAGTCCGGACGGCTGCGTCGGGAACCGGCAAGTCACCGGATTCAGCCTGAACGGGCAGAGCGATACCTGTAGCGCCAAGTCGGTGATCACGGTCCGCGACGCGGCCACCGGCAAGGAGACCTGCACGGCCACTTTGGACCAGGCCGCCAGGGTCACGTTCACACCGGACGGTCGTATGCTGGCCGTATCCGGCTTCGAGAGGATTCAACTGGTCGATCTTTCCAGGAAGCAAGTGACGCGAAGTTTTCCCCTGACCGCGGATCAGAGTAGCTTGTCGCCCGGCCAAACGATGGCGGTGCACATGGCATTCAGCCCCGATGGCAAGTGGCTGGCGGAAACCAGTCACGGACCGGTTTATCTCTTCGACGTGGCGTCGGGATATGTGGTGCGCTCGCTGGCGGATCCTCCACTGGCGCATATCGCGAATAGCGTTTTGACCCCAGACAACCGCCTGCTGGCCGCCGTGAACAATCGCGACCGCGTCGTGGTAACCGAATTGAGCCCGGGGGTATCGAGCCGCATTCTGAAGATGAGTCCGGCGATGAACGGGATACCGGCGATCAGCGCCGACGGATCGACCCTGGCCAGCTTCGCCACGGACCACAATGTGCGCGTCTGGAACATCGAGCGTGCCGAGCTTCAATGCACGGCTCCATCGGACGACGCCAATTTCTTGCGTCCCAGCTCGGCCATCTCGTGGGGGGACTCCTGGCGAAAAATGGATCTCTCGGCCGACGGTTCCCTGCTGCTGTTGCCTTCAGTTGCGCCCGAGGGAACTTTGCAGGGCGTCGAGATCTGGGACACCCGCACATGCCAGCCGGTGGAGAAGGTCGCACCCGGCCCGCCTCCGCAAGCCGTCAGATTCGCGGCCGCCACACAGGCTGCCGATCGGGCAGCGAACGAATTGCCCCGCATTGTAAGGTTGGCGATCAGCCCGAGCGGCAAATTCCTGAGCTGGGTGACCAAGGGCAACGCCCTGCACATCTGGAACCGCGCGGAACGGCGGCTGGTGGCGTCGATTCGGGTTCCCGTGCCCGCGGTCTACAGCGAGAACGATCCGGCCACGCGCCAGGTCACTAACCGCTTACATACCGAACAGGGGCCGGTCCCATTGCCCGACGGGCCTGCACAAGCGCCCGGGGACCTTCTGCGCTTCGAACAGGCTGCGGGAGGAATCTACGGCATCAATTTCAGTCCCGATGACTCCCGGCTGGCGACTCTGGACCTCGATGGGCAGGTGCGGCTCTGGAACACGGCCGACGGGCGGTTGGTGAGAACCCTCGGTTCGATACCGGCCGGCAATACTTTCATCCTGAACAACACCCTGCGTTACACCTTCGGCATCGGGACACTGGCGTTCAGCCCCGATGGCCGCACCGCCGCCAGCACGTGGTACGACCAGAGCACTCCGATGCTTTGGGATCTGAATACCGGGACGGCTTTGCGGCCCATCAGGGGATTCTACTTGTGGTGCCCTTCGGCCGCGTTCAGTCCTGACGGCAAGACCCTGATGGCCCTCGGATACGGTTCCAACCTGCTGGCTGTGGATGTCGCGACGGGCGGCCCTTTAACGACCGTGAGCACTTTTGGCGACGGTCAGGAATGGCTGGTGAACTCACCCGACGGCCTCTTCGACGGCTCGCCCGCGGCTTATCGTCAACTCGGCTGGGGCTTTCCGGGAAAGGGCCGCTCCGCCGTGCCGCTGGAGGCGTTTTTCGCCGATTTCTATCGTCCAGGGCTGTTGCCGGATGTTCTGGCAGGCAAGCGAATCTCCGCCTCGCGCGATCTCGGCGGCGTCGACCGGCGGCAGGCGAGAATCCAGATCGAGGGCGCGTCCGGCGCCTCTCCCGGTGTTGCCCTGACGGTTGCGAGCACCACGTTGCGCATCCGCGCCGTTCCGCCGGCGCCCGACGAGAATCGCTCCGCGCCAGGGACGATCGGCGACCTGCGCCTGTTCCGCAATGGCTCCCTGGTGCAGATCTGGCCAGGAGCGCTGAAGCCGGCGGCCTCGGGCGCGGTGGAGGTCGTGGTGGACGTCCCGTTGACCGCGGGCGCCAACCAATTCGTTGCCTATGGCTTTAACCAGGACAACGTGCAGACCGCCAAGGGCGAGCTGGTGCTGGACGGCGCGCCTTCGCTGGCCCGCAAGGGCATCGCCTATGTAGTGGCGGTGGGCGTGAACCAGTATGAGAACCGGGAATTCAATTTGAGATACGCGGCTGCGGATGCCAAGCTGCTGGCTGCGAAGCTGGAGGAGCAACTCAAGGGCACACATCGCTACAGCGACGTCCGCATTGTGCCGCTGCTGGATGCGGAGGCCACCAAGGCAAACCTGGAGACGGTACTGGTGCAGTTGAGCGGTGGGGCCAACGGGCCGGGGAACGCCAGAGGCGTTGCGAGGGCACGGTCGGAAGACGCGGTATTCCTGTTCTTCGCCGGTCACGGATGGGCGCAGGGCGGCCGGTTTTATCTGATCCCGCACGACCTGGGATATCGCGGCCCGCGCGCGCGGCTGGCGGCGGACCAGGCAGCACAGAAGAACATCATGGAGCATGCAATCTCCGACCGCGAGCTGGGCGGGCTGCTGAAAGACATCAATGCCGGGTTGATTGCGCTGGTCATCGACGCCTGCAACGCCGGGCAGATGCTCGAGTCGGACGAAGAGCGACAGGGGCCATTCAACTCCAAGGGACTGGCGCAGCTTGCGTGGGACAAGGGCATGTATGTGCTGACGGCGGCGCAAAGCTACCAGGCTGCGCTGGAGAACTCGCAGCTTCAGCACGGATACCTGACCTATGCGCTGGTGGAAGAGGGACTGAACCAGCGGAAGGCCGACCGCGATCCGGAGGATGGCGAGATCGATATCCACGAATGGTTCGATTACGCGTCGCTTCGCGTGCCGGAGATGCAGCGGGAGCGCACCGCGCAGGCGCGCCTGCTGGTGCAGGCTGCCCCCAAAGCAACACAGGCGGCCGCCACGGCAACAGATGTTCAGACGCCGCGGGCGTTCTACCGGTATGAGCTGGGCAAGCATCTGAGCATCACGGGGCTGAAGCCCGCGGAGGCGGCGGACTGCGCGCGCGAGGCGGCGCTCAAAGCGATGGCGGGGGCCGCGGCATCGCTGACGTTTGAGAACGCAGCGCCCTCGTCGGCGCGCAAGGTGTATGAGCTGGACGGGGCCGGGAATCGCAAGTTTTACACCACGCTGGCGCCGGGAGGGATGTACACGGCGAACACGAGCATCGGGCATTCGTGGGTGGTGACGGATGGCGCGGACCAGTGCGTGGCTATTTACACGGCGGGATCGCGGCGGGAGACCGCGGTGATTCAGAAATGATCAGGCGATCACTTCTGGTTCTGTTCGCGCTCTCCGTGGTCTGCCGGCCGCAGACGCCGGAAGCGCCGGACCCCAATCGTCCGCGACTGATGCGTACGGAGTTCAGGCAGGGCAGCATCTCAGAGATAACCTTCCGCAAGGACAACCGCAACCTGGTGACCGACGACGGCGAGAACCTGTTGATGTGGGATGTGGAGAGCGGCCTTCTCGTCCAGTCGATTACTGGCGGCACCGGCTCCAAGGTGACGCCCAACGGGACCTTCGTATGGGATGAGCTTCACAAGGGCGAGAAGGTGGCGTCTGGATGATCTCAGCTCGCAAGTGACGCTGGTGGTCGGTGAACCCGACCTGAAGCTGTCGGACGCTCTCGACGCGATGTTGTTATACCGGAACCTGAGGACCGGTCAGGTCCTTTTTACGCTGGCACCGGAAAGCGGGTCCGACAGGGAGAAGGCCTCCTGGCTGTCGATACCCTCCGGGCGAGGATTCTGGGAGGCAGCGAAATTCAACCCGGTGGGAAGCACGGTCGCGATCGGCGACTTCGACGGACGGCTGCTGATTTACGACTACGCGGCGAAGAGCACGATCTTCCAGACTGCGGTTCCAGGCACGGTGATTACCCAAGTGGCATTCAGCGCGGACGGAAAACTGCTGGCCTCGATCGCTCATCCCCAAGGGTGTGTGCGATTTACATCGGCCTTTGGCAACTATTCTCTGAACGGCAAGAGCGCCACGTGCAGTTTCACCTCCCTGATCACGGTGCGTGATGCCACCTCGGGCAAAGAATTGTACTCGGGCTCGCTGGAGCCGGCGCATGAGATTGTGTTCACCCCAGACAACCGCGCCCTCGCCGTGTCCAGCAACCAGAGGATCCAACTCGTCGATTTTTCCAAGAAGGTGGTGACCCGGTCCTTCCCCTTGACCCTGGACCGCGGCAGCCTGTCGCCGGGGGAGGGCATGTTCGTGCACATGGCATTCAGCCCGGATGGAAGGTGGCTTGCCGAAACAGGTCACGGGAGGGTGTATCTCTTCGACGTGGCATCCGGACACGTGGTGCGTTCGCTCGCAGATCCTCCGATGGCTCATATCGCGAACAGCATCCTGACTCGCGACGGCCGACTGCTGGCCGCCGTGACGCGGCCCGACCGGATCGTCGTGACGGAGTTGAGCCCGGGAGTGTCGAGCCGCATTCTGAAGATGAATCCGGCAGGGCTGCCGGCGATCAGCGCGGATGGATCCACACTGGCCGGTGTGGGCACCGACCGCAAAGTTCGCACCTGGAATATCAATCGCGCGGAGCTTCAATGCACTACGCCGCCGGGCGGGGCTGTGCCGTCAGACACGTGGCGGAGGATGGATCTCTCGGCCGACGGCTCGTTACTCCTGCTGCCCTCGGCGCCGGACGGCAGTGTCGATCAGGGTGTCGAGGTGTGGGACACGCGAGCGTGCCGGCTTGCGGAAAAGATCGTGGCCGGCACGCGCCTCCAGGACGTCAAGTTTGCTATCGCCACTCAGGCTCCGGAGAGGGCAGATCGCGAATTGCCGGGCGTCACCAGGGTGGCGATCAGCCCTAGCGGCCGATTGGTGGGGTGGGTGACGAAGGGCAACGTGCTATACATCTGGAACCGAACGGAACAGCGGACGGTGGCGTCGATCCGGGTTCCGGTCCCGGCGGTTTACAGCGAGCTCGATTCCCAGACTCCCCCAAAGGTTGTTAACAAGGTGAGGAGCGATTTGGGCTCCGCGCCCCTGCCGCCGGCGGATGCCGCTCCGGAGAGTCTGCTGCATTTCGAGCAACTCGCGGCGGGAATTGGCGGATTGAATTTTAGTCCCGACGAGTCGCGGCTGGCGACGCTGGATCTGGACGGGCAAGTGCGTCTCTGGTCCACGGCCGATGGCGCGTTCCTGAGAACGCTGGGCGCCATACCATCTGACAGATCTTTCATTGTGAACAACACGCTGCAATATGAGCTGGGCAATGGGACGCTGGCGTTCAGTCCCGACGGGCGCACGGCCGCCAGCATGTCCTTCAATCGGAGCAAGCCCATGCTTTGGGATCTGAATACCGGAGCGGCTCTGCGGCCCATCACCGGGTTTACCTCGTGGTCCACCTCGATCGCGTTCACCCCGGATGGCGCGACCCTGATGGCGCTGGGTTTTGGGTCCAACATGCTTGCCATCGATACGGCCACTGGAGGCCGTCTGGCAGAGGTGACCACGTTTGGAGACGGCCAGGAATGGCTGGTGCATACCTAAAGCTTCTCGTAGCCAATCTCAATCGGCGAGGGCGTCGTTCAGCTTCTTGATGAGCTCGTTCCGGTCATTCGATAACCGCACAATATCGTTCACTTCCAGGTGGTTATCCATCTGCGCGTCATACCACTGGATTTCCTTCTTCATCGCGCGGTAATAATCCACTTCTTCCTGGCTGAACTGGACTTTCATGGAGACGATGAAACTGCGCTTGGTCGCCGGCGTCAGCGCGTGGAATTCGACCGACATACCTTCGTCCTTGCTCTCGTCCTTGTCACTCAGGAACATGCCGTCATACGCAAGCAGGGGAAGAGCGTCAGCGCTGTACACCTGCCCATCAGGCGCGCCAACGTAGGTCGTGAATGTCAACGTATGCAGCCGGACGGCGGCATACGTAGATTTTCCGTCCGAGGCCATGTTGAGCATCTGCAGTCGCTGAGCTTTAATGTCTTTGTCAATCGTAGGCTGAAGCTTCTCCATTTCCCTTTGCAGGTGCGCCTGCAACACCTTCTCCATGACCTTCCCGAT
Source organism: Terriglobia bacterium (assembly GCA_020073365.1). Lineage (GTDB taxonomy): Bacteria > Acidobacteriota > Terriglobia > Bryobacterales > Bryobacteraceae > JAIQFL01. The sequence goes on from JAIQFL010000349.1 coordinate 8,229, forward strand.
GAGCCAGTTCAGCAGCAGCGTGACCGCGATCGAGATCAGCGTTCCGCCGACGAATCGCATTCCCGGCCCGATCTTCCCACGAAACTGGAGCTTCCCTGCCGGTATCTTGCTCGAAGGCACCAGGGTTTTGTTGCCCAACGGAACGGATTGAAATTTCAAACGCAGCATCTGGGCGAGGGGCGATGTTCGGCCGCCCTTGTGGAGGATCGCCATCTGCGTCCCGCCCCGCACGTACTCCGGTCCGATGACGGCGTCATACTCCGTCATGTTGATCTTGTTAACTTTGACGAAATTCTCGAACGCGTTCGCGTAGTTCTGCTGGATCTTGAGCAGCGGCTTCATGGGAGCTTCGTACTTCAGCCAGCGGGCATCGGTTCGCAGGTCCAAGACTTTCATCGTCTTTAAGTCGACCGTGACAGAGTACACCCGCTGGTCGGCCGGCGTGGGGGCTCGTAGTTCAGCGTATTGTTTGGCCAGTTCGACACTGTCGGCGAAATACACCCCTTCACCAAAATCGTGAAGCCACCCGCCTGGTTTTGCTGGTGGGACGCCTACACCTTCTCCCCGATACCACGTGTCCGACACGGTTCCCTCCGCGTAATGCCGGCTGTTTCTCCAAGTTCGGTAGCTGTTGCTCCCTAACTCGCCCGAACCAGCTTCCCATGCCGGTACAGGCGAAACAGCTCACAGCATTATAACCGCGGGTTCACCGAAGTGTTCCGCGAATGCGAAGCTGAGAGTACTGGACTTCAGGAGATCACCCTAGCCCGATCACCAATGGTGATGCCCGTTGGGGACCGCTCCCGGAAACACGTACGCACCTACATCCAAACGCAAGCGGCGTTCCCCGGCCTTGCAGCCGGGGGCCGCCGCTTGGCGCACCATGCTGTTTGCCCTTACGGCTTCAGCGCTGAGGGGTTCACATCCCGCAACGGCCCGTGGTCGTCGGCGAAGTTGCTGGTGTTCAGAACCTGAATGCCGGCGTTGTGCTCGCCATTGAAGGGAGTTACCGTAGCGGGGCATCCTGCGGCCTGAGCAGCTTGCGGAGAACCAAACCAGAGACCCAGATGGTACATCTGAATGGGATTGAACGACGGGTTCAGACTGGCATCCGGAAACGGTCCGTTGAAAACCACCGGCGCGGGCGCGGGACCGGTCGCCACGGCAAACGTCTCGATACTGAACCGGCCGACGAACTGCTGATAGCCCCGGCCGTTCTTATCGGTCTCGATGTCGCCCTGGTACCAGGCGACGCCAAACGGCGCCTTGGGAACCTGGAGGACGAAGAAATCGAACTCCGTCTTGGGGGGCAGGCCCTGTACCGACACGTCCATGATCTCAACGGGCCCGGCAGGCCGAATGCTCACCGTGGCGGTCGCGTTCGGCACGCATGTCTTGGCTCCGGCCGAAACCACCATCTTGAACGTGTCGGAGTCGTGCGAATCGTCCCGGCCGTCCGATGCGGCTGAGAGAGGTGCGATCGTCAGTAACAGATTGAGAGCGGCTGGCACCGCCAGGAATTGTAGTCGCTTTAGCATATTCTTTTTTCTCCTATTTGCAGTAGATTGGAGGGCGTTTTGCCCTAAGCTTCTATTGCAGATTAGAGTCGAATAGGATTAGAAGTCGTTGGAACCCGGTTAGAGATTTGTAAAAGGCGACGGTTTGCGAACGAGATCACCAATAGTGGTGCCCGTTGGGGACCGCTCCCGGAAACACGTAGGCATACATCAGCACCAGCAGGCCCACCAGCATGGCCAGCCCGAGGCTGTGCTTGAGCACCGCCCGGAACAGCAGCCCCTCTTTGCCCTCCTGCCCGGTGACCGCACATCCGATCACCAGCGATTGGGCTGCAATCATCTTGCCCATCACCCCTCCGGCGCTGTTCGCCGCGCCCATCAGGATGGGGCTGAGCCCGAGCTTATTGGCGGTGATCATCTGGAAACTCCCGAACAGCGCGTTGGACCCGGCATCCGTCCCGCTGAGCGCCACACCCAGCCAGCCGATCAAAGTTCCGAAGAATGGAAACAGCGCGCCCGTGTGCGCCATCGCCATCCCCATGGTGGCATCCATACCACAGTAGCGCGTGAGGTATCCCAGGCCCAGCATGGCCATGATCGCCACCAGGCTCAGCCGCAGCCGCCACGTGCTCCGGCAGAAGACTTCGAGCGTCTTCCGGAAGGACAGCCCCACCAGCGGCCCGGCGATCAGTCCGGCGATGAAGGTCCCGGTGCCCACGGTCGAGAGCCACGAGACATCGAACAGGGCCTGTTCGGGGTGTGGCTCGGGAACCACCGGGGGCATGCGGATCACCTGCAAGTGCAGGCCCGGGACCGGCTGTTTGTAGGAGAACCGGTCCAGCGCTTTAGTCACCGGCTGCAGACCCCACACCACCACAAACACGGCCAGCAGCAGAAATGGCGACCACGCCAGCAGAATCCGCCCGAAACCCAGCTTGACCTGGGCCTGTTTCGGAACGGCCTGCTCGTCGGGATGCCTCCAGTCCTTCGCCGGCCGCCACACTTTTCCGAAGAAAAAGGCCAGTACCACCAGCGTTCCGATTCCGCCCAGGATATCCACCAGCGAGGAGTCCATGAAGTTCGACCAGAAGAACTGGATCCCCCCGAAGGTGATGCCGCACACCAGCAGACCCGGCCAGACGGCCAGCGTATCGCGCGTTTTGCAGAGGACGCGGATGAGCCAGAACGGCAGGATCAGAACGATGATGGGCAGGATGCGCCCGATCATGGCGCTGAAGTCCGCCTCCGGTAAGCCGGTGACCGCCACCAGCGTGCGCACCGGATTTCCCAACCCGCCCCAGGCCACCGGCGCCGAATTGGCGATCAGGCAGAGCAGCGCGGTCTGAAACGGCGGAAACCCGAGCCCGATCATCATGGCGCCGCACACGGCCACGGGAGCGCCGCCGCCGCCGGCGCCCTCCAACAGCGCCCCAAACGCAAAGGCGATCAGCAGGACCTGAAGCCGGCGGTCATCCGAGATGCCGCCGATCGACTCCTTGATGATTTCGAACTGCCTGGACTCCACCGTGATCTCGTAAATGAAGACCGCCGCCACCACGATCCAGGCGATGCGAAACCACCCGTAGACCATCCCCTGCGCCACGGCGCCCGCCACCATCACGGGAGGCATACGAAACACCGCCAAGGCCACTACCAGCCCAGCCCCAAACGCGTAAACCGCCGCTCTCCACGCGGGTATCCGCCGCACCGCCAGAAAGAAGAACAGGGTACACACCGGAATGGCCGCCGCAATCGTGGAGAGCACGCGATTCCCGAGCGGATCGAAATTCTGCATCCAGGGTTGATTCATGAGAGGTTCGCGAGCAGTATATCACCCGGCGGGCAGGTTCTCTGTTGGAGAATTGTCCAATGCAAGATGATCCTGAAATGAAGTACGTTTCCAATGCAAGATGATCCTGAAATTCGTGGTCTGCCACCCTTTCAGGTGGATGCGAATTGGGATGAAGAACGTGGAGGGGCTAACGCCCCAGGAAATCGATGATTTTATCAAGGGCAGCTCGCAGATCGAGTTTGCCGGTGAAACCCGGCGGGAGATCTACGACTGGATCCAAGCGATGCTGGTAG
>JAIQFL010000350.1 GCA_020073365.1 Terriglobia bacterium
ATCGTTAATATCGTGCCGATTTGCGCGGCCGTCTGAACAACTCGCATCCTCTTACAAGCTCACGCGAATTGGGTCATTGACGAGTTCTGGGACTTAAGCGCCGGAGCGGTGGGCGCTCGGAAACATACAGATACTCACTGTTTCCATTTGGGCGTCGTTAACACGAGCACTCGCCCCGCAGGCGACTACTATAGGAGTTCTGAGACTAGGTTGGGATTGAGCGGATCGGGAACAATGTAGCCGAACTCGTATCCGCCTACCGGGTCCCAATCCATAAAAGTGATTGCGCCATAATCGCCGCGGCTCAACGTACCCACGGAGCCGCTGTCCTGCTGCCTGCCGTAGACCCAGTACGGGTAGCGATTGTCGGTCGAGAGGTGGTAGATCTGCCCGGTGGGCTGGTTGTACCAGGAACTCCACGATTTTCCGCCATCCATGCTGATGGTGGCGCCTTGATCGCTGGCCATGATCATGCGGAGGGAATCGGTCGGGTCGATCCACAGCGCGTGGTTGTCGTCACCGCCGGGCGCTCCCTTGTAGGAGATGAAGGTGTGGCCGCCATCATCGGAGCGGTAGAGCGAGGTCTGGGCGACATAGACCACTTCGGAATTCTTCGGGTCGAGGAACACGCGGCTGAAATAGCCACTGCCCTGAATGCGTGGGTCCTGCGTGATTTTGCTCCAGTGCGCGCCGCCGTCATCGGAGCGGTAGAGCCCGCCGACCGCACCCCCGCCACCGCCGCCTCCAAATCCGCCCCCGGCGACGATGGCGAAGACCTTCTGTCCCCCCGCCGCCACGGCCACGCCGATGCGGCCCAGGCGCCCGGTGGGCAGCCCTTCGGTGAGTTGAGTCCAATTCTCGCCACCGTCGGTGGTCTTATAGACGCCGGCGAAACCCGAGGACTCTATCGCCGCCCGGCCACCAGGTGCCGTGTAGTGCTCCCACATAGTGGCGTAACCGATCTTCGAATTGTTGGGTGCGAACACCAGGTCGACGGCGCCCGTGATATCGTCCTTGTGCAGGACGTTGCCCCATGTCGCGCCACCGTCGGTGGACTTGAAGACGCCCCGTTGATTGCTCTTCGAATAGGTCCGGCCCAGCGCTGCCACCAGCACGATGTCGGGATTGTGCGGATCTACCCACAAGTTGCCGATGTGCTCAGTCTCGTCGAGTCCGATGTGCTGCCACGTCTTCCCGGCGTCGACCGATTTGTACACGCCGTTCCCCATGTTGACCGAGCCGCCCACCATGCTGACATCGCCGGTTCCGAAGTAAACGATATTGGGGTTGGACGGTGCCACGGCCACAGCACCAACAGAAGAAACGGGGACGGAATCGGAGATGGGCGTCCAGACCACGCCGCCGTCCACGGTCTTCCAAACGCCCCCGCCAGGTGTGCCTATGTAGTAAACGGCGGCATTGCCGGAAATGCCCGCCACGGCGGTCACCCGGCCTGCACGGAAAGGGCCGATCTGCCGCCAACGCATGGCGCGGTACAGGCTGGTGTCGAAAGGTTGTGCGGCGAGCGAAACACAGGCGAAGAGGAGGGCGCAGGCATAGGACGGCATTTACAGATTGTCCTACGAATGGGGGGAACCGCGGGACGAGCTATTCCGAATCCAGTTGGCCGGCCAACCGTCGGGCACTCGGAGACTGGGGCGCTACCGGTCACGTGGTGGCGGGGTGGCCGAACAATGGGCTCTGTAGGAGCGTCGTAATATCGGTAGCTTGGCGCAGGCCCGTTCCCAGAGCGGGGGTTAGGGACAGCGTCGACAGGCACACTTCCACAGCTCGGGCGTCTTTCGGCCGGTTAACGTCCGGACTGGAACCGGCCGCGAGGCTTGTTACAATCGCAACGACTATGCTGACCAAGTGCCCGCGCACAGAAGCTTGGTGGAACGGATCAAGAGCTGTGTCGCGGGCACAACGCCGTATTTCGGCCAGAGCCATTCGATATCCTGCCAGGTGGTATCGTCAGAAAAGCAACGACTTTGGAGGACGCATGCTTTCCGACTCATGCGCATGTCACCCAGCCGCTTCCCGGTTTGATTGGAGGCTGGCGGCCAAATCAGGCACTAAGACCCTACTGCTCCTCACTTTGCCGATTCTCGCCGCGGCGCAACAGCATGGTTGGATTGAGGGTGTCGCGTTCAACAAGCTGACCAAGGCTCCAGTCGCGGGCATCAAGCTACGGATGACCTCGTCGCAGCCAGAGCGGCGGTTCGAGGCGGTAACCGACCAAAACGGCGAATACCGGATCGAAGACGTGCCGGCCGGCGATTACTCACCTGCCTTCGACGCTCCAGCTGGGTTCTATGGGCCGAACCCCATGGAACTCGCCCTCAAAAGAACAAAAGTTCACGTATCCAATCGCGGCGTTCAGTTCGACGTGGAGATCACCCCTGCGTCCACGATTCGGGGCCGGCTCCTGGACGCAGATGGGAATCCGGTCGTAGGCTCAACGGTATTCGCCCTCCCGATCAACGGCGTCAGATTAGGAACGGCCAAAACCAACGACAAGGGTCACTTCTCTGTCTCGGTGGCGCCGGGCAGGTATCGCCTGCAGGCGCGCCCCGAAAAGGGTGGAGGGCCGCGGACGTTCTATCCCGACGTTACCGATGCGGCATCCGCGGAGACAATCCTGGTGGGCGAGGGCGCGGACCTCGGCGGGTATGATATTCGGCTACGTGCTCCCGCGCAGCGTATTCTTCGCGGCGTGCTCCGTGACAAAGTCGGCAAGCCTGTGCCAGACGTCGAAGTTGTGCTCTCGACGCCGGCCGTCCTAATCGAACAAGTGGCTAAAGTCAGGTCGGACGCAAAGGGCGCATTTGAGTTTACATCGGTTGCTCCTGGGCAATGGCTAGTCTCGGCGAGGGCTTCGCGCGAAGGTGTCCCATGGCTTGGAAAAACCACCGTGACCATGGCGAATCGCGACGTGGACGACGTGGAGTTGTGGCTCGATCCGCCGTTCGCTTTGGACGTCGAACTGGCAGGCGAACCTGAGGAACTCCCGAACCCGGTTAGGATCGAACTCCGCGCCACCGCCGACTCCATAAGCGAGTATGCCATCGCGAAGCAGAGTGAGTCCGCGCGTTTCGGGGCGATATATGCCGGAAGCTATCGCGTGGGTGTGAATGGCGCGATCGCCGGATTCTATCTGAAGTCGATATTCATGGGGACAGTCGAGGTGACCGGGCGGCCGGTCGATGTGGTCTCTGGGTCGCCGCCCTTGCGCCTCGTCTATGAGCCGACGGGTGGACGCATCAAAGGCGAGGTGGAGAACGGGGCCGGCGCAAACGTGGTTCTGATCTGGGCCGACCGCGACACGTACGTGTCGGGCCAGGACATATTCACAATCAACTGCGATGGAGCCGGACGATTCAGCGCGAGTGACCTTCGTCCGGGCAATTGGTATGCGCTCGCGTTCGCCGGACCGGAGAGAATTCTTTGGACAAACGCGATCCGCGAAAACGTGTTCGACCGCGGCTTGTGGAGACAAGCGGAAACCATCCGTGTCGGCGAGGGCGAAACGACCAGTGCGAAGCTCAAAATGTCGCCTTGGCCCGAATAGAACCGAACAGACCTCTCCAATCTATCCTTCAGTCTGTCAGAACTCCCCCTCCTGCCGAAGCCGAGGTTAAGCCGTGATATCGGTAGGAATTGCTGGTTTTCGGCCCTGTGCTATTCGACGCGGTCTTTGGCCTTGGCTTCGGAGGTCTTCTGTCACTGCATGTTCCCTGGCGCATCCGCGCCACCGCGCTTCAGCGGGGTGATCTGATCCACCACGTAGCCGGGGCATGCGCCCGTCGACCTGCCAGTTGCAGGGCATGGATGAGATGCCTGGAACGCCTTGCTGGCCGCCGGGTCACGTTTGATCCTGCCATGGGCGTCGGGCGTCGCGTTCGCAGGCGCTGCACGTTGTTGATCGGGTGCTCCGGCTGTGGGCGCCAGTGGAGCGACTCTTCGCAACCGTGCCTTTTAAACGGGCGGCGGAACGCCTGGAGGCGGCGATCAGCGGATGCTGCACTTCGACGAGAAGAACGGCAAGAGCCGCGAGATCCCGGACCGGCACGATCTGGAGCAGATGGACACTCCCCTGTTCCGCACGGCCTATAAGAAGGACCGCGCTGCTCACCAAAAACGCCCTGCACGTGGTGGACATCTGCCGCATGGTGAAGCGGCGACTGAAGGACGCCGGCCCACCCGCACGCCTGTCGCCGCACTCGTTCCGGGTGACGATCATCACCGACCTGCTGGAACAGGGTGTGTCCCCCGAAGACGTCCAACGCCTGGCCGGCCACACCGACCCGCGCACCACCCGGCTCTACGACCGCCGCGACAAGAAGATCACCCGCAACATCGTCGAGAGGATTTCGATTTGAGAGCATTTTCACATACTGCTCATTACAGCGCAAAATCCATGGTGGCCAAGAAGCCAAAACGGGAGCCGTGCTGATACTTTGGCATTGCGGATTATTATTCAGGAACCCAGCTTGATGCCCCCTCCTGGCCGGATGCAGGGCTCCAGGGCAGGGGCGATCGTTTCCGAATGTAGCCCAAAATTGTGCCCGCAATCGAACTGGACCGGTGGGTGCTCAGAGCGCGTCCGAAATCGAAACCTGCACCCGAAGATAGAGATTGCTGATCCCGAACATTTCGAGCGGCACCTCCAGAACCGTCCCAGGCTGGACCCGGGGCGGCACGCGGACGTGCAACGTGCGCTGCTCCTCCAAAAGCCCCGAGCCGGCACACTCCAGACAGCGGAAAAGGAACGCTTGGCCGGTCCCGCCGCACTCCGGACAGGCACCGAACACCGGCACGCCAACCGGGATCGTGCAACCGCAGAACGCCTCCGCCGGCGAGAGCTCCACGTCCAGCGTCAGACTTTCCGCCCGCTCGGCCTTGGGCACATTCCCGCCGGTGAAGTTGCGGAGATAGCGCTCGCGGAAGGCGTCGAACGAAGGCTTGGTCTGTTCGGGCTGGCCGAACAGCGAGATGGGCTCGGGCGCGATCGGCCAGGTGGGCGGCTGGTGCCGGACCGGCACTTCCGTCCCGCGCTCCGGCTCGCCGAAGTCGCGGGCGTGCGCACGTCGGCGGTGGGGATCCGACAGGACCTCGTAAGCTTCGTTGATCTCCTGGAATCGGGATGTATCAGCCGGTCCAGCAATATCCGGGTGCATGTGCCTGGCAAGCTCGTGGTAGGCGGTGCGGATTCCCGCGGGCGATTCGTCGCGGGAAACGCCGAGGACGACGTAATAATTCTTCGCCGGCATCGCGTGTTCTCCCGATTGAATTATACACAGGACTCGCGGTCGGCGACCATTGCTTCGTATTTCGGTTCGGTAGGCTCGTCTACTCCCTATGTACCGCACGACCTCTCCCCGATACCGGAGAACACCGCCCGTGGTTAACGCGGCCGGACGAGGCTTTTTCTTGCCACACTCAGCGGGCCTCCAGGTACCGGGCCAGTTCGTCGGTGGCAAAACACGGAAGGGGCGTGCCGTCCGTCCACGTGCGGCCCTCCGAGACGGGGAGCATTTCCCCAATGCGGGCGCCCGGAATCCCCGCCCCGCGCAGGCGCTCCAGCGCCGCGGGCATCTCCGCCGAGTCAAGGGTCACCAGCAGCGCTCCGGACGCCAGCAGGCCGAGCGGATCGAGTTCCAGTGCCGCGCAAATCCTGGCACATTCCGGCAATACCGCAATGGTGGAACGATCGACGCACAGGCCAGCGCCGGCGGCCTCAGCCAGCTCGTGCAGGGCCGTGACGATCCCGCCCTCGGTGGGATCGTGCATCGAGTGTGCGGCGCCAGTACCGTGTACCGCCTGGGCCGCACGCAGGATGGAGATGCCGGGGTCCCGGATCCAGCCTGCCGCTCGTTCGATCACTTCGGTGGGGACGCCGCGGGTGCGCAGCGCGGCGGAGTGTTCGTTGGCGAGAATAGCCGTGCCCTCGATGGCGATGCCACCCGCCAGCAGGATGGCGTCGCCGGTTCGCGCGCCGGAGGTATGCACCAGGCGCTCGCGCCGGACTGTCCCGAGCAGGCAGCCCACCAGGACGGGTCGGTCCAGGCCCACCGTGATCTCGGTGTGCCCGCCCACCAGTGCTACAGCGGCGGCGGCGCAAGCCTCGCGGACGCTGGCGAAGATCCGGTGGACACCGGCGCGGTCGATGCCTTCCGGCAGCAACACCGTCACCAGCAGCCAGCGCGGCTCCGCACCGGTGGTCGCCAGGTCGTTGCTGTTGACCGCCAGCAGGTAGCGACCGGAGTCTTCCGCAGCGAACGTGATCGGGTCCGTTTTCGCCACCAACAACTCAGGTCCGCCGGTATCGATGACGGCCGCGTCTTCGCCCACGGCAGCGCCCAGGATCACGGAAGGGCCGGCGGCGGGGATCAATGCCAGCAGTTCCCGTAGCATTTCAGAGGGCACTTTCCCCGCCGCCAGCTTCGGGTCATCTTTTGGCCGTAAGCCAGACACGGCTCATTGTACACTTCCTACTGAGGGCTGACGCGGGTGTAGTTCCACTTGGGCAGGGTATGGTGCGGTTGGGTGGAGGGCCGGCCGAGCGGAATGCGGGGCGTTATCGTCTGATATCGGAAGTAGTCGCGGCCCCTTGTCCCATGCCACCGAAGCCAGCGAGATCGGAAGTTTTGTACGAGTGGCCGATCCACCCAGTGGCGACGGTGAACGCTACGCCGTTAGTAGCGGTTGAACTCCCAGAAGCGGACTTCTGAGCAATTAGCGTGCGAAAATGGCTTCTTGTTCCTATCCGGGCACCTCCCTCGAACGATTTAGGGGAGGCCAAGTACCGGAGAAAGCGAGAATCTCCATGAATCTACTCCGCTTCAGGCAGGCTGCCCCGATGGTCGCGACCCTCTTCCTCATCCCGGCTTCCTTCGCGCAGGCAACCGGAGGCGACAAAGTCGATCTGGACGCCCTGGCCCAGATCAAGACCGAGGCCTTCCAGCACTCGCAAGTGATGGAAAACCTTTTCTGGATGTCCGAGGTGTATGGTCCGCGCGTCACCAATAGCCGCAATCACAAGCTCGCCGCCGAATGGGCGATGAAGCAGATGCAGGAGTGGGGACTTAAGAATGTCCACCTGGAAAAGTGGCCCTTCGGCTACGGGTGGCAGATCAAGCATTTCTACGCCGCGATGGAGACGCCGGTCTATGCTGCGTTTACCGGGTTCCCGCTGGCATGGACGCCTGGAACGAACGGCCCGATCACGGTCGAGCCGGTGTGGGCGCCCATCCACTCGAAAGCAGATTTCGCCAAATACCATGGCAAGCTGAAGGGCAAGGCGCTGCTGATGTTTGACCCGGCTCCACTCACGCTCCACACGCGGGCGGACGCGCAGCCTTCACCAACGGATGAGGAAATTCTGACACGCGGAGACGGGCGGGGCGGCCGCGGCGGCGGGGGCCGAGCAGAAAATGGAGCGGCAGCCGGCGCTGCAGAGAATCGTGACCCCAGCAGGCGCGGTCGCCCCGGTGAAGGCGAGTGGGAGTACACGCCGACGTCGCTTGCCCTGGCCAATGCGAAGAATGGTGTCCTGCGCAACGAGGTCAACGCTTTCCTGAAGGAAGAGGGCGTGGCCATTTCCATCACGCCGGGATACAACGGAGACGGCGGTACCATCTTTTCCACGTATGGGGGGTCGGAGAATCCCAAGGATCCAATTCCGCCTCCGATCGTCGCCATCGGGGCAGAGCAGTATAACCGGCTCGTCCGCCTGCTGCAGCACGGGATCACGCCGAAGCTGAACTTCGATATCGCTGTCGACTATCAGAAGGAAGACCAGAACGCATTCAACGTTATCGGCGAGATTCCGGGTACCACCAAGCCGGACGAAATCGTCATGCTCGGCGGTCACTTTGACAGTCTGGCAGGGCGGCACCGGCGCGACGGATAACGGCACGGGATCCTCAGTTGCGATGGAAGCGGTGCGCATTTTGGCTGCGTTGCACAAGGCCGCACTGCTCAAACCAATGGCGCGTGCGGTTCGCGTTGCCCTGTGGGGCGGCGAAGAGGAGGGCGTCTACGGCTCAACCGCCTATGTGCAGCAGCACTTCGCTCAACGCGCCACCATGGTGAAAACCCCCGAGTACGACAAGCTGGACGTGTACTTTAACGACGACGGCGGCTCCGGCCGCTTCCGCGGAGTCTCGGCGGGGGGCAGTCCGCAGATGGCGGCCATCTTCAAGTCCTGGATTGAGCCCATCAAGGACCAGCATATCGTTGCTGTTTCTGGCGGGGATCAATTCAGGCCCACCGCGAGCCCCGGTGGCACGGACTCGTCCGCCTTTTCGTGGATCGGCCTGAATGGCATCGGTTTCCAGCAGGATGGGTTGGAGTACGGTACCCGTACCCACCACTCCAACGCGGACACCTACGACCGCGTGCAGAAAGCCGATGTGATGCAGAGTTCCATGATCGAAGCGTGGTTTGTCTACAACGCAGCCACGCGCGCAGAGATGCTCCCACGCATCCCAACCCCGGCCCCAGACCCCGATGCGAAGAGCCACGAATAGAGCGCGACGTCGGCTCAAGCTATTCTGAAGAACGTGGGAAGGAGATTTGCAGCATGGCAAAACTTGTCTACGGATTGAACCAGTCCCTGGATGGCTACGTCGACCACATGAAGCTTGGGCCGCCTGTGCCCGTGGCCTTCCGTCATTTCATTGAGCTGGTGCGTGGCCTGACGGGCGTTATCTACGGTCGCCGCATGTACGAGATCATGCGTTATTGGGACGAAGATCTTCCTGATTGGGACGCGGAGGACCGCGACTTCGCGGTGGCGTGGCGGAGCCAGCCGAAGTGGGTCGTATCGCGTTCCCTTAAGTCAGTTGGCCCCAACGCCACGCTCGTCGCGGATGACTTCGAGACGGTGATTCGCAGGCTGAAGGCAGAGTTGGCTGGCGAGATTCAAGTTGGCGGACCAGTCCTGGCGCAAAGCCTGACCGAGGCCGGTCTTATCGATGAGTATCGACTCTACCTCCGCCCCGTCGTGCTTGGTGGTGGCACGCCATTCTTCGCCGGCCCCCGGCCGCCGCTCCACCTGGTGGCCAGCGATTTAATCGCCGATGACCTGATTCGGTTGACGTACGTTCCTGCTTAATGGCACTGCCCATTTTCTGAGAGCGTTGTGGCGCCCACTCGATTCGCGCTGGAAGGACTACGAGATGCGAAAAGGGTTTACGAGAAAACCACAAGCGGACGAGCCCGCCACACGATCCAAGAACTACATAACGCCGAGCGGGCTACAGCGCCTCAAAGATGAGCACCGCTTTCTGCTCACCAGGGAACGCCGCGCCGTGACGGAGGTGGTGACGTGGGCTGCTAGTAACGGCGATCGCAGTGAAAACGCCGACTACCAGTACGGCAAGCGGCGGCTGCGGCAGATCGACGGGCGGATTCGCTTTCTCACGAAGCGAATCGAAGCCGCAGAAGTGGTGGACCCGGAAACTCCGAGAGCGGGGCAAGCGGCGACGAGGGCATTCTTCGGAGCGACCGTGCGTTATGCCAATGGCGCGGGAGCGGAGCGCGTGGTGAGCATCGTGGGCACCGACGAGGTCGATCTCAACCGCAACCATATTAGTTGGGTGTCGCCGCTGGGGCGCGCGCTGATGAAGTCGGCTGCGGGCGACAGCGTAGTTCTCCAAGCGCCCCCGCGGTACAGAATATCTGACCGTGCTGGACGTGCGTTACGAGCGCATTTCTGTGGAACCGTTCCGTGAACCACCTGGCTCCGAGGCCTCTGCAAAGGGCCCGCCTCGCCGACGCCAATCCACCTGACGAAGGTTAGCGAGACAGCACATGAAAACTCCAGGCCCGAGCAAGGACGAATTGCGAGCCGACTCCGGGGCTGTTCGTTCCGCTTTAGTCCGACCCAGTCAGGATCGTTCGCGTGTACCGCCGTGGTGTTCACCCAATCCGCGCTCGTATGCGTTCAGCAACTCCCTGGGAAACGGCGTCGTAGGAAGTTGCGGCTCGCCCGGGCGAGTGACGCGCCACTCGGACAGAGCCACGATATGAACGAATATCGGTAGCTTCCCCGAGCCGGAGAGTTGAGCATGCGGCAGCCGGGTGCCGCGCTCTCCGAGTAGCGCGTATTCTGTCCGGCGCTGGTTGCGAAACTTCCCTGATCCTAGACTTTGCGGTTTTTTGGCCCCACATCTACGGGTCGGGCGTTACGCGTCAAGTGACGCAGGCTGGAAGTGAACTGGAAAGCGGTCGTCCTGCACGAGCAGCGCGACGTGGCGCCGTCCATGCGATCTGGGTGTTGCGGTGTACTCTTCAATTCAACGATGACCGTGTGGGAGGCGGCCCTGGCCGGCTATGTGCTGGTGGGCTGGGTTGTGCCAATATCACCCCCGTCATCTTCTCCCTGGCCGGACAGGAGAAGGACATGCCCGAAAACCTGGCCGTCCCGGCGACCCTGGGTAATCGGGGTGTGCTGGGGGGGACTAGCACTGATCGGCTTCCTCGCCCATTCCACCAGCCTGACGACCGCATTCACGACGGCGTCGATACGCTGGGTTCAGGTTTGAAGCGAGCCCGGTGGTAGAGGCGGCTAGAGCTTGTTCAGTGCTCGCTTTGGCAAGAAGAAGTCGTCCTTCTTCAGGTTGCATTTCTTCGCAACGTATTTGCAGTAGTCGAGCCGGCCAGCCTTCTGATCGCGGGTGTCGGATCCGAATGTGAACTTCAACCCCTGTTCTTTCGCCATGAGGATGAATCTCTCATGTGGCGTATGCGCAAGATCGTTTATTTCGACCGCGAGACCTCTCTTTTTCAGGGCCGCGATGATCTTCTGCATTTTTTCCTCGGTCCACAGGGTGTAGTAGTCACGCGCAATGCAGACCGGTAGGAATAGCGGCCATCCGAAGATGTTCAGCGGCTCATTGTTTTCGATGACCTCCAGTGTATGGGCCATGTAGGTCTCCATGAACTTCTGCGGGTCATCAACATACGTATCGAAATTCCAGATGCGTAGCGTCTCTCCGTACCCGTTGCCGTTGGGAATCGTCTGGGGGTCCATCTCAACGTAATCCAGCAGCTTGATCGTTTCGGACGAAAAGTTCCTGGACCAGCCCGGGCTCATCGGCTGCAGACCACGGTAGACGGGGTACGGATCGAGCGAATCGATGAATCTTCTCAGCCCCGCGTCGTCACTTACCGTGCCTCCAGGATTCACCATGATCCCGAACTGGACACCGGTCTTTTTGGAGATTTCCATGACCCTATCGATCGTGAAAGTTGGGGTGAGGTGACAATGGAGATCCATCAACGGAAATCCGTCATCGGCCGGTGCCCCGAAGCTTCGGGAAAACGGCGATGCGGTCAACAGCCCGCCCGCCACACCAGCACTTTTGAGAAATGCTCTTCGTTCCACAATAATACGGTCCTATTTGCGGCTACTGCCAATCGTATAGCATTTCGTTCGGATAGTGGGTGCCTCGGAGCAACTGTCGGAAGCAACTGCAATTTGATGGGAAGTCGTCGACTCGCTGATTGAGAGCTACGGTTAAACTCCCCCGCACAGATGCTTCACCAGGAGGCCCAAAAGTTCAGCAAGACCGTTTTGCCGCGAAGGTCGTTGGAGTCAATCTTGGTGCCTAGCAGGCTGCGGAAAAATGGGTGTGAATTAGTGGCTGAGCTTTTCCACAAGATTTCCTGATGTTAGGACGCGATTGGCGAGAGCCCCACTGAAGGGTGGAGGTCGAATTTAGTCACGTAATCGAAGGTTTGAGGGGCATTTTGTGCCCGCTTGGCGCACTTAGACACACTACTCCTCATGCCTTCCCTCCTTCAACCGCCATTGCC
>JAIQFL010000699.1 GCA_020073365.1 Terriglobia bacterium
CCTACCCAAGCGCGCCCATAATCCCTTGTTGCTCGCGGCCGGCTTCGGTCAGGGCACCACGCCGATTCCCTGGTGGGACGGACGCCCCCTGGCCTTGAGGTTCCGGTAGATGGCGCCCAGAACGTTAGCTGACTACTTGGCGCGAAAATTCAGGCTAGCGTCTTGGCATCCGGCACCTTGCCCATCCTGATGCAGGCGAAGTCGCGGTAGCAGAGATTCATCCGCACCTCGCGCTCCAGGTGTGTCGAAGCTCCAGTTGCGCACGTGCTTCAGCAACAGCAGGCGCAGCACCATCTCGGCCGGCGTCTGCGATCGACCCTTGGTGGCGCTGTGCTGGTGCCGCTCCCATTGCGTCTCATACACCCGGTCGATCGGTCGATCGGTTCTTCGTCCTCCAGCAACCGGTCGGCTTGGATCATCCACGGCCCCCACAGCGCCCGCACATCTTCGTCGATCATGCCTTCCCACAACACCCGCTGTCCTGTTTGCGTCGTGTCATGCCCTATTGGGCGGGTACAGCGTGAGCGCGGAGTTGACCATGGCCCGTAGACGTAAAGATGGCTTTCCGGCCGCAAGGCCTCACCCTGCGGCTCGCCGACATCGTGGCGACCAAACAGATGACGGCCAATATCCGGACCAGCCCGAAGTACAAGCAGATCGCCGCCTCCGTTGCCGAAGTGGGAATCATTGAGCCCCTCATGGTGTACCCGCTCAGCGGGCAAACCGGCAAGTACGTGCTGCTGGGGATGGTCACGTCCGGCTAGCTTAAGCTAGACGTTCTCCGGTTGAACGGACGCAAAGAGGCTCATTGCCTCATCTCAACCGAGGAAGAGAGCTTCATCTACAACAAGAGAGTGAATCGCCCCGCGACCATCCAGGAGCACTACATGATCCTGAAAGCGTCGAAAACGGGTCTCCGAGCAACGCATCGCGAAAACGCTGGACGTGAACGTCGCCCGATCCGGCAGAAGGTAAATTCGCTCGACGGGATCAGCCCGGAGACGGTGGAGTTGCTCAAGAATAAGCACATGGCCCCAAGCGTTTTCAAAGTGCTCAAGAAGATGAAACCCTTGCGGCAGGTGGAGGTCGCCGAGTTGCTGGTGGCGGCGGGCAATTTCTCGATGCCGTATGTGAAGGCGCTGTATGCCGCCACGAATGGGGAACTGCTCATCAAACCGAACGGGTCGAAGAAACTCAACGGTTTGTCGCCGGAGCAGATGGCACGGATGGAACGCGAGATAGCGGGACTCCAGCGGGACTTGAAGCTGATCGAGGAGTCGTACGGCATCGAGACGATCACCCTGGTGTTGGCCCGGGCGTATCTGCTGTGCCTGCTGGGCAACAACCGCGTCATGCGCTACTTGTCGCAACTCCACGGCGATCCTCTCGCCGCGCTGAAGTCGGTCATTGAGGAAGCCGCGCCCGAGGTGGTGCCTGCCGATTGGTTCTAATGCCCAGTGACGCAGACCTCGGTCGGGAAAAGCGACTCGACGAGCGGTTGTAGCCAGAGTCGGTCGGCGCCGGCGGAGTAGGACTCCCACGTCTGAAGCGCGGTCCGGATGCGGGCAGCCTCCGGGTCAGAGAACTCGAATCCCCTGGCCGGTAGTGAGAGATCGACATTCCATACGACCCGCTCGTGGCCGGCCACCATCTCGCGTTTCACTTCGACCGCCTTCTCGTCGTCGGTATCGAGCGCGATGCGGTCCTGTATGGCCCAGATTGCGCGAATTGCACCGACGTCTGCCCGCTGAGCGCCGAGTAGCGCGTGCAGGTTCAGACGCTGGGTGTGGTCCAGTGTCAGCTTCATCGGTTTGTCCTTTCGGGATTACGGGTTCGAGTAGAGGAGGATATAGCCCGCCGTGGCGCCGGCGGGCGTCTTCACTTTCAGCACGCCCGACCAGCCGGAGGGATTGCTTGCACCCATGAGTTCCGCGAGGCGGTAGCCGTTGCCGGTCCCTCCCGCCAGGATCAACTCACCGCCGGCGGTGACCTCAAGCAGCCTATGGTCTGCGAGATTCGAGCCCGGACCGTAAATCCGAAGGGGCGACTCCGTGGTGTCCTTGGCAGCGATCGCGGTCGCGCCACACGCGATTCCGGCCGCGATGAAGGCGGTCTGCGATGCCCACGTTCGAGCGTAGCCGCTCTTCGGATCGTTGCCCTGCTGCAGGCACGCGCCCCACAGGTAGATCGCCCCACTGGTCCAGTTGTCGCCGTTGCCGGCGAACTGGCGCATGACGATCCACAACCCAGTCTGGCCGCCCGCGAGCGTGCCCGTGATCTTGAACCGGCCTCGTCGGAGGAATCTATGGGTAAATTGCCTTCAGGCGGAGGCTGAAGAGAGGAAACGGAGCAGTTTGCGGCAGGTGGCGTCAAACGAGCGTTGTTGCTCCTCGGAGGCGCAATTGTGAATCAGCGGTCCGCCCTCGTCATCGATCACACCCAAGAGAACCTTTGCTACATCTTTCCTTCTTAGGGAAGGGGTTTCGTTCAAGTCCCGGATG
>JAIQFL010000011.1 GCA_020073365.1 Terriglobia bacterium
ACT
This sequence comes from Terriglobia bacterium, assembly GCA_020073365.1. Taxonomy (GTDB): domain Bacteria; phylum Acidobacteriota; class Terriglobia; order Bryobacterales; family Bryobacteraceae; genus JAIQFL01. Next base: position 4 of record JAIQFL010000011.1, read on the forward strand.
GAGGAACATGCTCCCACCGGACGTCACCGATCTGGCCGCTCTGAACTTCAGTAGGATCTTTGGGAACTTCTATCGCCACCTGTTTCGCGTTCTTCCGCGCGGCGAATTCGGATTCCTGCACGATGCCTTCGAGAGGTTTGTAGTCGAGGACTGGCCGGGTCTTATCCGAGGCCAGCACAGATACTTTTCGTCTGCCGTGCGGCGGAGTTCCCATTGGGTGGCTGCAAACGAGGCAGAAAGGATAGCGCGCACGACCGGCGCGCGGATTTGGGATCTCGCGCGTCAGGGCCAAATCGATGCCATATTTCTGAATGTGCGAGGTAGAGGAAGCCGCACTGAGTGCTGGATTCGACGGGAATCGCTGAACCAATGGATTGCTGCTCGCGACACGGAACTCGCTCGCTACATGCCGCGACCCGAGGCAATACGGGTGTTGGGCCTAAAACATGCCACCATCGTCAGAGTCGCCGCCGCAGGAGCCATGCGATACGTCGAAGCACCTGAGCGGAACTTTCCTGGCTTTTTCCTCCTGCAGCGGGAAGATGTCATGGGAATCAAACATGCCTTCGAAAAACACCCCGTGCCGCTGAAGGAGTACTCCAGACCGGGTGAACTCATCGCGTTGCACCATGCCATGAAGAATTACCTCGGCTGCGATTCAGGGCTTGCCGCAGTTATCAGGGCCGTCGTCGACGGCAGTCTTGCGCCGGCCGGATACACCAACCGGTTTCGTGGAATCACCGGGTATTTGTTCCTATCTGACGATCTGCGCAAGTACCGACCGGTGCCAGGCATGACAGTGCCCCCAGATGGCGTTGTCAATTACGGGGAGGCGGCAGCCGTTTTGGGCGTGTCGGCGACTGTGATTCGCGGCCTGGTGGCACAGGGCATTGTGCACACTATCGCGGAGTCTCGCAACGGTTTTTCGAAGCTGTTGCCTGCCGCGGACGTCCAACAGTTCGCGGAGCGCTACGTGGCGACATCCGTCCTCGCCAGGCGATTCCATCTCCCGAGTGGTTCTCTTGCGCGCCACCTCAAAGAGTCGGGCGCGCCGGTGCTTACGATCCCAATACCTGATGGTGGAAGGGGTCACGCATTTTTCCTGCTCAAAGATGTTGCATCTCACATACAGCTTCCAAGCCGTAGGATGCTGAAGGAGGAGGCGCGCTGCCGCATCAAGGCCGCCCGGAAGAAGCGTTGGGTAGAGTGCAGGCGAGCTAAGGAAACGGCCTTAGGTAAACCTATGCGACGAGTCCGGGCGAGTTGTTGAGCAACCAAGCGCTGTCGTGATTCCAAGAGTCTGCCCGGTTACATCGCAATCCGCAATCACACAGAGGAAATGGCCCTTACTCGGTCTGTGATGCCAAACCGCGAAGATGTCATTCCGGCAAGCCGACCTTCTTACGTAGAGCTTTCACTCGCGGATCGCCGCGAAGTAGCGCCAGTTCCGGGAGGCCGAGTATCGAGCCCATCCGAACCGGCCCCACTACGGCCATGCGATCCAGAGCCTCGAAGCTGCGGTCTTTATCGCCCAAACCCGCGAAGATTAGGGCTTGTCCGAGCGGCGGAAGATTAATTGCCAGCTTTTCAGCCTCCTCGCGGCGGCCGGACCGCGCATAAGCGTAGCCCAGCCAACCCCGAGCGCCCCTGTCGTCATTTTTGATGAACATCCGGATTGCTTCCTCTGTTCTACCCTGGCCTAACAGGGCGCGGCCCAGACACATGTTCCTGCCCGGGTCGTCCGGCGGCTGCTTGTTGCAATATCTGGCGGCCTCATCGTAGCCGCCGGCCGAAATGAGCGTCCAGCCCAGGTTGTAGTGAAGTTGGGGTGAGAGCGGATCGTTTTTCTCCGCGAGACGCAACTGATCGAGCGCCTCTTGGACCCGGCCCAGACACCTAAGAACATACGCGAATTCAGTGTGACAAGCCGCGCTGTTAGGATCGAGCTCAATCGCGCGCCGGAAGCTCTTTTCCGACTCCACCCATCGCGCATCGCGTGAATAGAGCATCCCCAAGGCGCCGTGGGCCTCGGCTAACAGGGGGTCTAAACGAAGGGCCTGCTCCACCGCCGCTCTCAATTTCCGTATCTCGTCTGGGATAGCCTGCCGGAACTGACCCGACCTGGACGCGTAGGCCGCTGCCAAGCCTGCGTAGGCGGGAGCGAACGAGGGGTCTTTGGCGATCGCTTCCTCCAGGAGACCGATGCTTTGGGCGAACCCCGGGTCGCCGTGCTGAATCTGTAAGGTACGGGCGCGAAGGTAGAGATCATAGGCTTCCACGCTGGTCTCATATCTCCGGCGGCCGCGGCCGAGTTTCAACCGCAAGCCGTTGACGATACCCCGGGAAATCTCGTCCTGGATAGCAAAGACATCAGTCAACTCGCGGTCATACTTTCCCGACCACAATGGGAAGTCGTCGCGCACGCGAACCAATTGGGCGTTGATACGCAATTGCTGACCCGAGAGCAGAACCGTGCCTGCGAGAATGTATTCGGCGTCCAGTTGCTTTCCGACATCGTGCACATTCTGCGTCTTGCCTTTGAAAGCAAAAGATGATGTCTGGGATCGCACCGCCAGCCCGTCAATATTAGACAGGTCGCGAATAATCTCGCCGGTGAGGCCGTCGGCATAGTAGTCATGGTCTGGATTGCGATCTAAATTGATCAACGGCAGAACTGCGATCGGAATCGGCGCTTTTTGGTGCTGGAGCCCCTGCCACCATAACACCGACGCAATGGCGCATCCGGCCAGAGCCACCGAAAGCCATACCCAAACGCGGCGCCGAGACCCGGTAGGGGCGGGGACGGCAGCGGTTTCCTTTTCTACCTGCCGAAATGCGGGTTTGTACCCCCCTTTGGGCAGGTCGACGATTAACTCGTCCGCCGCTCCCTCGGCAACATAGTATTCCGCAAGGCGGGACCGCAATTTGGCGGCCTCGGTCCGCACCACCGAATCCTGCCGGACGTTGTAATCGGCTTTGCGGCCGAAGAACTCCACGCCGATGACGGATTCTTTGAGCTCGTCCGCTCGCCCGAAAAGTTCCTGCTCCACGACAAACCGAAGAAAGCCACTGAGCCGGTCGTTGTGCGCAAAACCCGCGCTGGAGAGGATCTTTTCCAATTGGGTGCGGACAAGCTCCGGGTTTACGGTTTTTGGGGAGGGCATCCGCTTGAGGCAATTCTACCTTTTCCAGCACATGTTTTCAATGTGATGGCTGTGTTGACAACCCCACGCCTACCCCTCATTGCTTGTGTTTTCGGTTGGATCGGCCGCATTGTGAGCCATGCGGGTTTTGCTGGTATCGATCCTGTTTTCGGTAACCTGTTTCGGACAGGGCTCGGATGGTACTTCCGGAACGTGGAAGATCAATACTGCCCGATCCACGTTCGCGGGAGGTGCTCCCTTCAAGAGCTTGATCGCTCGGATCGAGCGCCACCCCAAAGGCGAGGTGTTCACCTTGGACCGCATCGAGACCGACGGCCGGGCCACCAGTTTCAGCACGATTCTCTACTTGGACGGTGAGCCACGGCGGTTCGAGGATTTCGGATGTACCGGAATTCAATTGTCTCGGCGGGCCGACGAGCGGACGGTGGAGATCGTGCGCATGTGTGCGAGCGGGGGATGGATGCGGATCCTGCGGCGCGCCTCGGCCAAATCGAACGAACTCGTGCTGGAGATTACGGAGCAATCCGCGGATGGTCGCCGTCTCGATCGCCGCCTGACGCTTGAGAAGCAGTAGGAGCCGGTTCAGAGGATCGCTCCCTTACGGTCACGGCTCTGAAGAGTTGCGATCGACATGGTCATCGTGGATGGAGGCAAGGCGAAATGAAGATACTCAGGAATTCGATTCTCTACGTTTGGGCAACTGGAATCGGCCTGGCCCAGGTGGCCGCCGATTCCGGTTGGACCTTTCAAAACCCGCAGCCAACGGGGAATGCCCTTCGCGCCGTGGCTGCGCTAGATGTCAAAGGGACCGGCCTTCTCATGGAAGTGCGGATGGAAGCAGGGCGACACAGGCGCAGGAGGAGTCAAACCATGATCGCCGTGGGAGAGCAGGGCTCCATCTTGCGGACCACGAATACAGGGATAACGTGGAAGCGCATATCCAGCAGTAGGTCCGCCGGGCTCTCCGCCGTCTCTTTTGCCGATGCCAACAACGGAATAGCGGTCGGGAGCCAGGGCGCCATTCTGAGGACTGTGGATGGAGGTTCCACGTGGACGCCTCAGTCCAGCGGCACGGCCGACTGGCTCAGGGGCGCCTCATTAACCGATGCCGGCACGGGAACTGTGGTGGGTGATTCAGGCACAATCCTCAAGACTGTAGACGGGGGCGCCACCTGGTCCCGCCAGTCGAGCGGCACGACCGTCAGGATCTTCGGCGTCTTCTTCACCAGCGCCAACGCCGGAACCGTAGTGGGAGAGAACGGCACGATTTTGCGGACTTTGGATGCCGGCGCCACCTGGACAACCCGGTCCAGCGGAACACGCAACTGGCTTTACGGTATCTCGTTCGCCAGTGCGACTACCGGCTACGTGGTGGGCGATGGCGGCATCATCCTGCGGACCATCGATGGTGGCGCTACCTGGACGCCTCAGGCCAGCGGCTATCGCGGGACCCTCTATGCGATCTCAAGTGACGACCAGGGCGCAGCAACGACGGTCGGCGCCGGCGGCGCGATCCTGCAGACAACCGATTACGGGGCCACCTGGACCCAAGACTCGAGCGGCACGACGAACCCACTTTTTGCTATAGCCTTCACCGATGCCGGTACCCGGACTGCCGTTGGAGACCGGGGCACGATCCTGCAGACTACTGGGCAGAATCACACGTGGGAAACGCGGTCCCGGAGCGCTACCTCCGACACTCTCACCGCGGTCTTCTTCACGGATTCGAGTACCGGAACCGTAGTCGGCGGGAACGGCACGATTCTGCGTACCACGGACGGGGGTGTCACGTGGACCCCTCAGTCCAGCGGCACGGCCAACTGGCTCTGGGGAGTTTCGTTTACCGATGCCGGCACGGGAACCGTGGTGGGTAATGCCGGCACAATCCTCAAGACTTTAGACGGGGGCGCCACCTGGTCCCGCCAGTCGAGCGGCACCACCGTCGGGCTCTTCGGCGTCTTCTTCACCAGCGCCAACACCGGAACCGTAGTGGGAGAGAACGGCACAATCCTGGCGACCAAGGACGGCGGCAACACCTGGTCGAGCCGGTCCAGTGGCACGCTCAACTGGCTCCGCGGCATATCCTTTGCCGATGCCAACACCGGTACCGCAGTGGGAATCAATGGAACGGTCCTGCGAACCACGGACGGCGGCGCTACGTGGACCCCTCAATCCCTCGGCTCGATCCGTTCTTCGCTCCGTGCGGTCGCAATGATTGACACTGATACCATAACGACCCTAGGGGACTTTAACAACATAATCCTGCGCACCACCGACGGCGGCGTTAACTGGGGACTACAGTCCAGCGGCGTCGCGAACTTTCTCAGCGGCGTATGGTTCACGGACGCCAACACGGGAGTCGTGGTTGGCGGCCAGGGAGCATGTGGTCCCGGTTTCAGCACCATCCTGCGAACCACGGACGGCGGCGCTACGTGGAAACGGCAGTTCACCGGCTCAAGTTGGGGTCTGTCAGGAGTTTTCTTCACCGACGCGAACACCGGATGGGCGGTCGGAGAATTCGGCACAATCCTGCACACCACCACCGGAGGGGAGCCACCGGCGGCGTTACTTCCACAACCGGCCGGAACAAAGGAGACTTACCAATGAGAAGGGAAAGCGGGCCATTGCAAAACCTTCTCACTTTGCGGCTCTATACGGCCTCCCGTTGGTCGGACCCGAGCTGCTCAACCCTTTTGGAGTAGACAAACCATCATAGGAGAATTGACATGAGTAACAACAGACGAAGAACACGAATGGTCATTGCCGCTGCTGTGATTTCGCTCGGCATTTGCACAACCCTAACGTATGCTCTGCTGCCTTCAACCAACGTGCCTCCGGCCGCCGTGCCGCTCGGCACGCTCGCAGGGGGGACACCGCTGAACGTGCTGTCCGTGGATGCGTTTACAAGGGCAATCAATCAGGCGCACGGTACCAACGCTGTGCTTCAGCACCTCCATTTTGCGCCCGGTCAATCGACGGGTTGGCATACGCACCCCGGCCCTAACGTGGTCCTCATCGTGGCGGGTTTGCTAACCCTGATTGACGAGCACTGCCTTGAGACGCAATATGGACCGGGACAGGGCTTAGCCACCGGGCTCGACGTTCACGAGGGAATCGCGGGACCGGAAGGCGCCGACTTTTACAGTTTGTACTTCCTTCCCGCCGACGCCGACGTTCTGCGCGTGGATGCCAGTGGTCCGGTCTGTGCCCGAAGGTGAGTCCAAAGGGAGCAGCGCGTTCTAAAGGAGAAATGAAAATGAGAGCCCTACAGCGAATCTTCTTTGCCGGAATCGTGGCCGTCGCCTCCTTCACAGGAACCGTAGCGGCGCAAGCGGTAGTAGTAGGAACGGGCTACCCGGACATCGACATCGCGGCGGTCCAGACCGCTGTCGATCGGGGCGGCGCAGTAACGCTGCGGGGACGTTTCTCGTTCGACAATCCCCCTACTCGTCACGGGACGCTGCCCGATCTGATGGCCACGATCCTGGTATCGAAGGAAGTAACCATTTCCGGCGCCTGGGACGAGCACGGAGAAATGACGACGATTGACGGTGGCGAAATCCCCTTCGCAGTCGAGGCCCGCGGAGCCGCCGTCAGGATTGAGAAGCTGCGGTTCGTTCGCCCCAAACTGTATGGGATCTTTGTCGATGCGGTCAGCGGATTGACGATCGAGTCCTGCACCATCGAAAACTTGGAACCTCTGCCGGTTCCCGGCCAATCGACGGGATGGCGCTACGGGTTTGGAATCTATGTCGCCACTCTGTTGGGACTGCCCAACCGGGAACGGCCCGGCAAACCCGAGAATATCTCCGGTAAGCTGTCGATCCTCAACAACCAGATCAGTGTCAGTGGAGCGGCCGACGAGGGCATGGGAATTTTTATCGTGAGCGTGGGCGATCAGGAAAATCCGGTGGACGTGGACATCGCTGGAAACACAATTCGCAACACCACTCAGAAGGGTATTCATGTAAGGCAGATTGGCGGTCGGGCGCGCATCGAGCGCAATATCGTAACCACGAATGTCCTCTACGCCGGTCCCGCGCCCAGCTATGTTAACGGCATTCTGTGCGCGTGTTCGGGGTCCTATCTGATCGCCCAGAACCTCATCAGTGTGGCGGATCCGAACGGGGCGGGCATTCGTATCAAGGGCTGTTCGATAGGCGGCGCTACCGAGCGCGCCAACATTACTGACAACGATGTGTTCATGGCGGCGGCCGAGGGCGCCGTGCTCGGCGTTGCGAGCGCGGGGATCGAAATCAAGGGTTTAGCCCGAGGCACTGTCGTCCAGCGGAACAGGATTCGGGGACGTGCCAGAGTCGGGCTGTCGGTGACGCCTGATAGAGCGGGAAACCCGACGGGCAACACTTTCGATCGGAACGATCAAGTGCACTTGATTTCGCCGCTTACCGAAGGAGGTAAGCAACAATGAGGCGTCCGGGTGCCGGGCGGTGTCACGCCCGGGGCCGGGGTTCCTGTGCGCTTGACGTACCTCGGCCGCCCGAGCAATGCAGTCACCATCGGAGTGCAGTGATTTTTTTTGGAGACTAGAGCAGGCGCAATCGAGGCCGGCAGTGACCAACACTAGCGGGCAGACCAGGAGCAGAAACATGAAAACGAGTTTTGTCCTTGCGTTTCTCTTTTGGGGGGTAGCTGGCGGTAATTCGAGGCTGATCGCGCAATCGGCCGGCTTCTTTACCGCAACCGGCAACATGACTACCGCGCGCACGGGGCACACCGCGACCCTGCTCCCCAACGGCCAAGTCCTGCTGGCAGGGGGCGCCGACACCTCCGGCCCTCCTGCTCTCGCCAGTGCCGAAGTCTATGATCCTGTCAGCGCGACGTTCATCGAGGTAGGCAACATGACCGCCACGCGTATGAATCACACCGCGACCCTGCTTGCCGATGGCAGGGTCCTGATCGCCGGCGGCTTTGGCGGCATCACCTCTCAGGCAATCTCTAACCCCAGGGCGAGCGCGGAGGTGTATGATCCGGCAGCCCGGTCCTTCACTGCCACTGGAACCATGGCGAAGCCTCGATCCGGGCACACGGCGACCCTGCTCTCTGACGGTAAGGTCCTGATTGCCGGTGGCTTCTCCGGCTCCAGTGTGGAAGTTAGTGCGGAAGTTTATGATCCTTCCACAGGGAGGTTCACGCCGACAGGCGGCATGACGGTCGCCAGGGATTCACATCTGGCTGTCCTGCTTCCTGACGGTAAGGTCTTGATTGTTCCCGGAGGCGACGGATCTTCCTTAACGGCAGAAATCTACGATCCCCGGAACGGGATGTTCAGTCCTGCCGATTGGAAGGAGGATTGGTCGATTGCCGCGACAGTCAACCCGCTGCCAAATGGCAAGATACTGGTTAGCTTGAACGCGGAAGAGTGCGACTTTCTTTACCGTCGGGCGGTGTTGTACGATCCGTCGGACAATGCTTCCACTGCTACGGTGGATCTACCTGTGGGCATATGCAGGCCTACCGGAACGCTGCTGTCGGACGGAAGAGTCCTGGTGGCGGGCGGTTGGTTCGATTCCGCTGCGGCATCCCAGGTCTATGATTCGACCTCCTCTTCGTTCTCGCGTGCAGCAGACATGATCACGGGCCGGCACGACCACAGGGCTACTCTTTTGAACGACGGTGCGGTGTTGATCAGCGGCGGCGCTCATAATCCCTCCGGCAGCGGACTGGATCTGAGCACCTACATGTGTTGTGTTCCCCTCAACAGCGCTGAACTGTATCACCCCACGGCCGTAGCTCGTCCGCCGGTCCTGTACTCTCTCAATGGCGGCCTGCAGGGACAGGGTGCAATTCTGCACGCGGGGACGAATCGGGTGGTCTCAACGAGCGATCCCGCCGTTGCGGGAGAGTCGATCGAAGTCTATGGCGCCGGTTTGCTCGATGGCAGTGTCATCCCTCCGCAAGTAGCCATTGGCGGCCGATTGGCGGAGGTTCTTTACTTTGGCAAGGCTCCCGGATTCGCGGACCTGAACCAGATAAACGTTCGGGTTCCGATTGGCGTGTCACCAGGCCCCGCGGTCACCGTGCGCTTGAACTATCTGGACCGGTCAAGCAATGCAGTGACCATCGCGGTTCAGTAGGATTCGGAGCCAGAGGTGGGAATCAAGGGCCCTTGTTCTGCAGGTGGGGACGCTTCCACTACGCCGGGACCAATTATAGATTCGCGGTAGGAAAGTGAGGTACTCAATGAAGTCTGCTCGTGTGAGTTTGGGGCTCCTGCTTTGGTGTGCCGGCGGAGCCGCGCAGCAGTACGTAATTTCGAGCTACGCGGGCGGCGCTCCGGCACTCGCGGCAGCAGTTCCGGGAACCAGCGTATCGATCGGAGCGCCCATTAGTGTTGCAACGGATGAGAAGGGTAACGTTTATTTCGCGAGTCCCGATCTCAATTCCGTTTTCAAGCTCGATCCAAGCGGCGTCCTGACGCTGTTCGCGGGAAGCTCCAAACCGGGCTATTCGGGAGATGGAGGCCCCGCTATTGCCGCCAAGATGAACCTGTTCTTTGGGAACGCCTCGGCGGTCTCATCCGGTCTCGCCGTGGACAAAGCGGGCAATCTGTTTATCGCGGACACCAGCAACCACTGCGTCCGCCGGGTGGCGCCAGACGGGATCATCACCACCGTGGCCGGTACCGGCGTTCGGGGTTTCTCAGGCGATGACGGGCCGGCCGTTGTGGCGAAACTGGCCTACCCTTGGGGGGTCGCAGTGGATCCGGCGGGCAACCTGTTCATACTGGACACACTCAACTACCGCATCCGCAAGGTCTCTACAACCGGGATCATCACGACATTGGCCAACGTTGTTGGTGGATGGGGCCTGGCCGTGGACGGGGAGAGCAACGTGTTTGTCGCCTATCCCGGCAGCGCCATAACCAGGATTTCCGCCAAGGGGACTGTTGCCACCGTGCCGGGCGTTGGCGGGTGGGGCATGGCCGTGGACAGCCGTGGCAACCTGTTTGTCGCTGACGGCATCACTACTGTCCGAAGGGTCTCTCCGGACGGAACTGTCACTACGGTCGTCGGCGTTGCCGGCTATGGCATCGGTGGCTACTCTGGCGATGGTGGGGCGGCCACCAGCGCGCAACTTTCCCATCCCTCTGGCCTGGCAGTAGACAGCAACGGCAACCTGTTCATCGCGGATCGAATCAACTACCGCATCCGCAAGGTCTCGACCAGCGGAGTCATCACCACCGTGGCCGGCAATGGTAAAGGCACCTACCTTTCCGATTGTTCTTCGTCCCGCTATGCCGCGCCGGCCGCTGATGCTGGCCCCGCCACCAGCGCGCAACTACGCTATCCACTCGGCGTCGCTGTGGACCGCGACGGTAACCTGTTTATCGCGGACGCCTTCGACAACCGCATCCGCAAGGTCTCGCCGAGCGGGATCATCACGACGGTGGCAGGCACTGGATCGTGTGGTTTCTCCGGGGACGGCGGGCCCGCCACCGGGGCGCAGCTCTACAGCCCGGTTGCGGTGGCCGCGGATAGTACCGGTAACCTTTGGATCGCAGATCTTGGTAACCAACGGATTCGCAAGGTGTCCGCAGGCGGCATCATCACCACCGTGGCCGGGGATGGTACGCCAGGAATCTCCGGCGACGGCGGACCTGCCAATAAGGCGCAACTTTCCCGCCTCGAATGTGACAACACGATTTGCGGAGGCGTGGCCGTGGACAACCATGGCAACCTGTTCATCGCCGATACCGGCAGCAGTCGCATCCGCCGCGTTTCCCCGGGTGGGATCATCACGACGGTGGCCGGCAATGGTGAGGAAGGCTTTTCGGGTGATGGCGGGCAAGCCACCAGCGCGCAACTCAGCATTCCGCGCGGCGTGGCCGTGGACATCGCGGACAACCTGTTCATCGCCGAAGACGGCCGTATCCGCAAGGTCTCACCAGACGGGACGATTACGACCGTCGCGGGCGGCGCAGCGTTCGACTTCAGGGGCCCTTCCGGTGATGGCGGGCTCGCCACCAGCGCGCGCTTGAGTTGGCCGGTTGGCGTGGCCGTAGACAGTGCAGGCAACCTGCTGATCGCAGATCCGGGCGACAATTTCCAAGTGGGTGACGTCGGAGACGATTTCTCCGTCGACCAGCGCATCCGCAAAGTCTCGCCGGACGGGATTATCACGACGCTGGCAGGCAACGGCTCACACGACTTCTCGGGCGATGGGGGCCCGGCGATTACAGCGGCTTTCAACGGAGCGATTGGCGTGGCGGTGGATGGCGCGGGCAATGTTTACGTAGCAGATGTGCGGAACCAGGTGATCCGCATCCTGCGGCCCGCCAATTCGTCCGTGCTGATCGGTGCCGTGGTGGACGCCGCGAGCCAGCACGCCGATCCGATTTCACCGGGCAAGATCGTGGTCATCTACGGCGCTGGCCTGGGCCCGTCTCAACTGATCCAGAACCAGCCGAAGAACGGCCAGGTCAGCAACGAACTCGGCGGAACGACAGTCTCCTTCAACGGCCTTGCCGCGCCGATCCTCTACACTTCGGCGACACAGGTCGCGGCGGTCGTGCCTTACGCCGCCGGCGGTTCGACCGCTCGAATGTCCGTGACCTACCAGGGGCAGGTCTCCGCCGATTTCACTGTACCGATGGCGACAACGGCGCCCAACCTATTCACATCAAACCAAGCCGGCTGGGGCCAGGCGGCGGCTATCAACGCTGTGGATGGAACGGTCAACTCGACGGTGAATCCGGTGAAGCTCGGAGACTACATTTCGCTCTATGCGACGGGCGAAGGCCAGACCATCCCAGCCCGCGTGGATGGCAAGCTGAGTTCCACCTCGGCCCGCCCAGTCCTTCCGGTGGGTGTAACAGTGGGCGGAATTCCGGCATTCGTGCAATATGCGGGCGGCTCACCGGGGCAAGTTGCGGGTTTGATGCAGGTGAACGTGCAAATTCCCAACGGCGTACAGCCGGGAGGGTATGTGCCCGTTGTCCTGCAGGTGGGGGATGCGTCCACGACGCCGGGCGCGGTGTGGGTCGCGGTATCGGGAGACTGATTGGCAAGGAGTGCATGATGAGACGCATTTTCGGATTTCTGCTCATGTTATTGGGACCCGGCTACGACTCAGCGATGGCCCAATCCCCGGGTGCGATCCTGCACGCGATCACACATCGGGTGGTTTCGTCCGGCAGTCCCGCAGTTGGGGGAGAGGCTCTGGAGATTTACCTCACCGGCTTGACCGACGGCAGCGTGATCCCACCGCAAGTCGCGATCGGCGGCCGCCTGGCCGAGATCCTGTTTTTTGGCAATGCTCCAGGGTTCACAGATCTGAGCCAGGTGAACGTCCGGGTGCCGGGCGGTGTCACGCCCGGGGCCGGGGTTCCTGTGCGCATGACGTACCTCGGCCGCCCGAGCAATGCAGTCACCATCGGAGTGCATTGATTTTTTTTGAGACTAGAGATGAAAACCAGATTTGTTCTTCCGCTTCTCTTCTTGAGTGCAGCCGGCCACGGCGCCATAGCGCGGGCACAATCGCCCGGTACGTTTTCCTTAACCGGCAACATGACGACGCCCCGCTTTGGGCACACGGCCACGCTCTTAACCAACGGCAAGGTCCTGATCGCCGGAGGCGTCCGAGAATTTCAGGGCTCCAGTTTAGTGATACTTGCCAGCGCCGAACTCTATGATCCTTCCACTGGCGCGTTCACTGCCACTGGCAACATGACTACGCCCCGCACCTCGCACACGGCCACCTTGCTCCCCGACGGCCGGGTGTTGATCGCCGGAGGAGTTCCCTTCTTCGTTCCCGATTTGATACTTGCCAGCGCCGAACTTTACGATCCTTCTACTGGGGCCTTCACCGCTACGGGCGATATGACCACCGCCCGAGCGTGGCAGGCAGCCACGCTGCTCACCAGCGGCAAAGTTCTGATCGCTGGTGGGACCGCCCCAGTTGCTGAACTCTATGACCCCGCTACCGGCACGTTCTCCCCTACCGGAAAATACTCGAGTTGGCCCGCCGACTTTAACTCCCCCCAGGGGGCCACCTCGACGTTGCTCCAGGACGGCAGGGTCTTGATCGTTTGGGAGTATCCGGCGCTTGGAGCACTCGATCAAGGCGGACCCGCGGCCGAACTCTACGATCCTGACTCGGATACTTTCACTGCTACGGGCACAAGCGCTCTATGGGGTTACATTGTCTTGCCCACGGCAACTCTACTCATGAACGGCAAGGTGCTGGTTGCCGGTGGCGCGGCGGAGGTCGTTAATACTGGCGCGGAATTATACGATTCCTCGACCGGAACCTTCACTGCCACTGCCAACATGATCACGGGTCGCGCGTTCCATACAGATACCCTACTCCCAGACGGCAGGGTCTTGTTGGCCGGTGGCCTTTTGTTCGGCTCTGGAGACCTTGCCAACGTCGAGCTTTATAGCCCTGTAACAGGCGCCTTTGCAGCTACAGGTAACATGACTAGAGCGCGGTCGTTCCACACGGCTACCTTGCTGAATGACGGTCGAGTCTTAATTACAGGCGGGTTCTCGCCCTCCACTACGATCACCTCCATCGCCGAGATTTATCATCCCGTGGTCTTAGTGCCCGCACCTCAGTTGTTCTCTGTTTCGGGCGACGGGCAAGGGCAGGGCGCGATCTTGCATGGGTCCACCCATCAGGTGGTTTCTCCGGGCAATCCCGCCGTTGCGGGAGAGGCGCTGGAGATTTACCTCACCGGCCTGACCGACGGGAGTGTCATCCCGCCGCAAGTCGCGATCGGCGGCCGCTTGGCCGAGATCCTGTATTTCGGCAATGCTCCCGGATTCACAGGTCTGAACCAAGTGAACGTCCGCGTACCGAGCAATGTCACGCCCGGGGCCGGGGTTCCCGTGCGCCTGACTTACATCGGCCGCCCGAGCAATGCAGTCACCATCGGAGTGCAGTGAGTTTTTTGGAGATCAGAGATGAAAACCAGTTTTGTACTTCCGCTTGTCTTGTTGGGCGCAGCCAGCCACGGTGCCATCGCACTGGCGCAATCACCGGGCATGTTCACGGCGACCGGAAACCTGACTACGCCCAGGGTTGGGCACTCTGCGACTCTGCTCACAACCGGCAAAGTCTTGATCGCCGGTGGCTTCGCTACGCCCGGCCAGTACACTGCCACCCTGGCAACTGCCGAACTCTACGATCCTTCCACTGGCGCGTTCACCGCTACGGGCAACATGACTACGCCCCGCATTTCGCACACGGCCACGCTCCTCCCCGATGGCAGGGTGTTGATCGCGGGAGGCAGGCGGGACGTTTCGAATTCAGGTCCCACTTTGATACTTGCCAGCGCGGAGCTTTACGATCCTTCCACTGGGGTCTTCACCGCGATTGGCGATATGATCGCCGCCCACGATTGCCATGGAGCCACGCTGCTCAACAACGGCAAAGTCTTGATCGCAGGCGCCTATAACGGCACAGGTGGAGTTTCCAATGCTGAACTCTACGACCCGATTACGGGCACGTTTTCCCTTACCGGAAAGTACTCCAGCCCCGCCGACACTAATACCTGCCAGGCGTTCGTTTCGACGTTGCTCCAGGACGGCAGAGTCCTGATCGTTTGGGAAGGGCCGGCCCTTGCAGCACCCGCCAGAAGTGGAACCGCCGCCGAACTCTACGATCCTGTCTCGGGTACTTTCACTGCTACAGGTACAAGCGCTCTACTAAGTTACTACGGCTTGCCCACGGCAACTTTACTCATGAACGGCAAGATCCTGGTTGCTGGTGGAGCGACACAGCCCCTCTTTCGTACTGACGCGGAATTATACGATTCGTCGACCGGCACTTTCACTGCCACTGGAAACATGGTCACGGGGCACCTGGGACACAAAGCTACCCTACTGCCGGACGGCACGGTCTTGCTGGCTGGTAGCTCTTTGTTTGCTGGTGGTCCTGCCATCGCCGAGACTTATAGCCCCGCGACGGGCACGTTCGCCGCTACCGGTACCTGGAGTCCCGTACAGAGAAGCGGCCAGACGGCTACCTTGTTGAAGAACGGTCAGGTCTTACTCACAGGGGGCAGCTTGGCCGATCCTTATGGGGCGGTCACCTCCGACGCCCAGATTTATCAACCCGTGGTCTTAGTGCCCGCGCCTCAGTTGTTGTCTGTTTCGGGCGACGGGCAAGGGCAGGGCGCGATCCTTCACGCGGGGACCGCCCGAGTCGTCACGGCCAGCGATCCCGGCGTTCCCGGAGAAGCCCTGGAGATTTACCTCACCGGGTTGACCGACGGCAGCGTGATCCCTCCACAAGTCGCTATCGGCGGCCGCTTGGCCGAGGTCTTATGGTTCGGCAATACTCCGGGCTATCCGGGATTGAACCAGATCAATGCTCGGGTTCCGGCCGGCATCGCGCCCGGGCCTGCGGTTCCAGTCTGGCTGAACTATCTCAGCCGCCCCAGCAGTATCGTCACGATCGGAGTGAATTGAGATGAAGACAGCTTTGACGCTTCTGCTTTGGTGTGCGGCGTCAGCGCTCGGCCAATCCTCCGCCGGCGCGTTTACCCCTACGGGCGCGATGACGACAGCACGGTCCTGGCACACGGCGACGCTTCTGAATAACGGCCAGGTGCTGATCGTAGGGGGCGTGACGAACTACTCTTTTTCGGCCACGGCGAGCGCGGAACTCTACGATCCCACGCGCGGAACATTCAGTCCTACGGGCAACATGACCGCGCCGCGTGCCACTCATACAGCCACCCTTCTGCCCGACGGGAGAGTGTTGATTGCAGGAGGGAGCAGTAGTCTCGGCGAAAACGTTCCTTTCCTAACTACCGCGGAGATTTACGATCCTTCTACCGGGACCTTCATAGCTACCAGCGATATGCTCCATGGTCACGATTGCGGTCAGGCCCATATGTTGAACAACGGCAAAGTCTTGCTCTCCGGCGGGTCGCCTTTTCCTTCCAACAATCAGGTTCCGATTCCGGATGCGCAACTCTACGATCCCACGACCCGTTCGTTCGCGGCTGCCGGAACATACGCCGCCGTCCACCCGTTTTCGATCGGTTGCGGAGGGCGTGCAGAGACTTTACTGTCGGACGGCCGGGTTCTGATCGTATGGGAAGACGATGTAGCCGAGATCTACGATCCTGAAACAGGCTCGTTCACCCAGACCGGCAAGCCGCTAGGGCCGCCCTATAACTTCGGCTTTGCCACAGCGACCCTGCTCATGGATGGCAATGTCCTGGTAGCCGGCGGCGCCGAAGGCGACGGCGTAAACCAAGGCATTTCTAAACTCACGGAACTCTTCGACGTTCTCACTGGAAGTTTTGCTCCTGCCGGGAGCATGCCTGGCCCTCACGACGGGGCCTCCGCTACTCTATTACCGAACGGCGCGGTATTGATAGCCGGTGGTGATTTTGGCGCGCTAACCCCTCAAGGCCACGCGGACGTGTATGACCCTGTTTCAGATATGTTCCGCGCCGGGCCGGAAATGGTGACACGCCGAACGCTTCACACGGCCACATTACTCAATGATGGCAGGGTGCTCATCGCCGGCGGCTTCACAACGCCATCTTACCCGTCTGGCGCTACTTCCCTCGCCGAGCTTTACACGCCTGACGTATTGACACCTGCGCCTGTCCTGCTTTCCGTAACCGGCGATGGGCAGGGGCAAGGCGCCATCCTGCACGCCGGTACCGCCCGGCTCGTTACGGCCAGCGATCCCGGCGTTCCGGGAGAGGCGCTGGAAATCTACGGCACGGGCTTGCAGGATGGCAGTGTCATCCCGCCGCAAGTCGCGATCGGCGGCCGCTTGGCCGAGATACTTTATTTCGGCAATGCTCCAGGATTCACAGCGCTGAACCAGGTGAATGTCCGAGTACCGAGCGGCGTTACGCCCGGCCCTGCCGTTTCCGTGCGTTTGACCTACCTGGCCCGTCCGAGCAATGAAGTCGCTATTGGTGTGCGATGAAATTCACAAGGTGAAACATGAAATCCACTTTTGTTCTTCCGCTGCTTTTCTGGGGAGTAGCCGGCCACACTTCCCTGGTGATGGCACAATCCCCGGCCACGTTCACCGCGACCGGCAACCTGACCAGGGAACGGATGTTTCACGCGGCGACTCTGCTTACGAACGGCCGGGTCTTGATTACCGGTGGCTACGGCACCCCCGGCTCGTCTGTCTGGGCTAGCGCGGAGCTGTACGATCCGGCCACGGGAACCTTCACAGCTACCGGCAACATGACCACGCCCCGCTACGGTCACACGGCGACTCTGCTTCCCGACGGCAAGGTTTTAATCGCCGGAGGCGGACCCGTCAGCGCTGATTTCAAACTCTCGCTTCATCAAGCGGAACTTTACGATCCTTCCACGGGGACCTTTAGCGCGACGGGCGACATGACCACCGCCCGGTCGTGGCATACGGCGACGCTACTCAACAGTGGCAAGGTTTTGATCGCCGGGGGCATAGGTTCGACCACCGCGGAGTTGTACGATCCTGCCACGGGAATCTTCACCGCCACGGGCAGCATGCTGGCCGCGGACTACTCGATTTTCCGCACGTCTGCCCTGCTCAGCAACGGCAAGGTTCTGATTCCACGTGACTCGGAAGATGATCCCGGCCGCGCCGAGCTATACGATCCCGACACGGGTACCTTCAGCCAGACCGGACATGACTACCACGCGATTCCCAAGACGGCGAGCTTGCTCACCAATGGCAGAGTCCTGGTTACCCTGGGCTCCTGTTGCGATTACGGCAATATCGCAGAAGTGTACGACCCCTCGAACGGAACATTCACGGCTACCGGGACGATGACCGGGTGGCGGACGTACGACACAGCCACGCTGCTCCCCGATGGAAAAGTGTTAATCGCTGGTAGAGACGATTCCCTCTATCCGATCCCCGGCAGCGCCGATCTGTATGATCCCGTCACGGGTGCGTTCAGCACTGCGCGTGAAATGGCAATACAGCGGGCGGAGGGGCACACGGCCACCTTGCTGCCCGACGGCACGGTCCTGCTGAGCGGCGGCTGGCGCTGCTGCGGGTACTCGATTGCCACTGCCGAAGTCTATCATCCGGCAGTGCTGGTTCCCTCGCCCGTGTTGTTTTCTGTCGCTGGCGGAGCGCAAGGAGCGATCTTGCACTCGGGAACAGGTCAGGTGGTTTCCCCCGACAGTCCCGCCGTTGCGGGAGAAGCTCTGGAGATTTACCTCACCGGGTTGACCGACGGCAGCGTGATCCCTCCACAAGTGGCCATCGGCGGCCGCATGGCCGAGGTCCTGTTTTTCGGCAAGGCTCCCGGATTCACAGGGCTGAACCAGGTAAATGTCCGCGTGCCGAGCGGCGTAGTGGCGGGACCTTCTGTCCCCGTTCGCTTGACCTACCTTAGCCGGCCGAGCAATGACGTTACGATCGGCGTGCGGTGAAAGTCACGAGACCAGACATGAAATCCAGTTTTGTTCTTTCGTTCCTGTTTTTGGGAATAGCCGGCCACACCTCAATCGCATTTTCGCAATCCCCGGGCACCTTCACCGCGACCGGCAACATGGCCACGCCCCGCTTTTCTCACACGGCCACCCTGCTCGCCGACGTCGAGCGGCGCCCGGTGATAGAGAGACAATAGGACGACAACGTGAAAATCATGAGTCCATTCACGGCGGTTCTGACGCTGGCGGTCGTGGCGCATGCCCAGACCAGCCGCGGCACAGTATCCGGGACGGTTACCGACCCCTCGGGAGCTTTTGTAGCCCGCGCGAGCGTTGCGCTTACGCACACAGAGACCGGTGTGCGTCGGTCCGCTACCACTAACGAAGCCGGCATCTACCGGTTTGACGCCGTGGATCTCGGCATGTACGAGCTCCGAGTCGGGCATCCGGGCTTCAATGCCTTCCTTGCCACGGACCTCGGAGTGGAAGCCAATCGCACCACGGTCCTGGATGTCAGGCTCGAGGTGGGCAGCGAAACGACCGCCATCCGAGTGAGCGCGGTGGCGGAAGAGTTGACCGTGCGGGACGGCCCTCTGCGGGGCGGGAACTTTCTGCCGAGCCAGGTGAGTCAACTGCCGTTGATCGGCCTGAGCCCGCTCTCGCTGGCTCGCACGCTGCCCGGCGTGGTCCAGTCTTCGGGTGGCGTGACCTGGAATCAGGCCGGGCCGGAGTACTCGGTTAACGGCCAGCGTACGCGGGGCAACAACTATCTTCTCGACGGCGCCGAGAACAACGATATCGAGATGGCTGGCGTGGCCCAACCGTTCAACATTGCCGATGCCGTGGAAGAGGTCTCGGTACAGACCGGGAACTTCAGCGTCGAGTTCGGGCGAGCCGCGGGCGGCGTGCTCAACGTGGTCACCAAATCGGGGACAAACAGCGTTCATGGCACGGCGTTCTGGCGGTATCAGTCCCAGCGCTTCAATTCTGTCTCGAATCTCGACAAGCTGAATGGCACCCCCAAATCCGTCTTCGTCCACAACCTTCCCGGATTCACGGTGGGCGGGCCGATTCGCAAGAACAAGACCTTTTTCTTTGCGGGCTTCCAGCAGGACACGCTGCGCTCGACGGCAAACATTCCGCTGGTGGTTCCCACCGCCGCGGCGGTCGATCAGCTGCGGACCCTGTTCCCCTCCAACCCGAGGCTCGATCTTTACCTCAGCACTCTCGGCGATCTGCGCGGGGTGGCATCGCCCCGCCCCCAGCTGCTCGGCGCGGATCCTCAGACGGGCTTGAACCGTGGACCGGTAGATTTCGCTACCGCCCCGTTGAGCCTGCCCGAAACCGCCGGAGGGCCGCAATGGCTGGTGCGATTCGATCACAATTGGTCGGAAGCGCATCGCCTCTCCTGGCGCTACATCTACGACACGAGAACCTATTCACCCGCTGCGTTTGTCGCTCCCCTCGTATATTTTCCCGGATTCTTCTTTGATGCCGGCGCTCGCAATCAGAACTTCCTGTTCACCGACAGTTACACTTTCGGGCCCAGCTACACAAACGAGTTTCGGTTCTCTTACGGGCGGCTGGATGCCTCCCAGGCTCGAATCCCGCCGGGGGCGGTTGCCTTGGCCAGCACGCTGCCGCATATCGTCATCACAAATATTGACGCCCCGGGGGTCCCCTCCAACTTCCTGGAGTTCCGCCACGCGAATAACCTCCTGTTTCAGGAAACCCAAACGAAGCTGAGCGGGCGCCACATTTTCCGATACGGGGCGGAACTGCTGCGCCAGCTTGCAACCCAGCAGCCCTATGCCTACAGCCAAGGCGAGATCAATTATGGCAATTCGCCGGGATACTCGGCCTTCGCGAACTTTCTCGACGATTTCAGCGGGCAATCCGGACGCATCCGCAGAACCATCGGCTCGAGCATCCTCCACCCGAACGACTTCCGGCAATCCTACTTTTTCCAGGACACCTGGAAGACCACGCCCTCGCTGACCCTGACGCTCGGGCTACGGTATGAGAACTTCGGCCAGCCGGTGAACGTGTTGCGCTATCCGGCCTTCACCGGATTTGACCCCAACCTCTTTTTCCAACCGAACCACGTCAATCTTGATAACAAGGATTTCGGCCCGGCGTTTGGCTTGGCGTGGTCGCCCTCTTTGTCCTCGGGCTGGCTCGGCAAGCTTTTCGGGGACCACAAGACGGTATGGCGGGGTGGCTATCAGATCAGTTACCAGGAACTGTACACGCAAATCATCTCGCTGGATCTTGCCACCTCTACGCCAAACGCCATTTCAATCGACCAGGTCCCGCTCGCGCCGGGACGGGGCGATCCCAACTGGTTTGCCCAACTTCCGGCCGCCACGCCGCGCCCGCCCAGCCTCCTGGACACGCAGTACGGCACGCTTGAGAAGAACTTTCGCAACCCGTACACCGAGCGCTGGTCTTTCGGATTCCAGCGGCAACTGCGGGGGCCTGTTCTTGGCGATGCCCTGCTCGATGTCTCTTACATAGGCGCGGAAAGCCACAAGCTGACCACGCGCGCCGACCTCAATCCGCTCCAGCCCAGCGGGCTGCGCCTGCATCCCGATTTCGGAGGGCGCACGGTTCGGACCAGCGAGGGCAATTCCGCCTACCATTCGTTGCAAGCTCGTCTGGACCGGCGCTTCGCCCATGGGTTTCAGTTCGCCACCTCGTATACCTGGTCGAAGAGCCTCGATAGCACCAGCGAAGGGATCGGCCAGGTTGATACCCAAGGCACAAGCGCGAATGTCACTTCCGTCCCGATCGCTCAAGGGGGGCTGAAGCTGGATCGGGGCTTGAGCGACTTCCACCGCGGCCAGCGCCTCACGCTTCTTTACCTTTGGGAGATCCCTGGCCCCTCGAAAGGCGTGTGGAAGCGCGTGTTGGGTGGCTGGTCGATCGCTGGGATCACGACCTTCCAGTCCGGGACGCCGTATACGATTAAAAATGGCTCCGACCGCAACCGGGACAGCTGGCCTGCGGACCGTCCGGATATCAGCAACCCCAGCGCGCCCCGCAACAGCCGGGCCCAGATCTGGCCAACTACCGGGCCGCAAGCTTGCGCGACTGGCTTTCGCAACCCGGACACCAACGCTTGCGTCAGTCCGGCCGACGTGTATTGGGTGGAAGGCACCGGATTCCCCAATGTGTCCACCGTCGGACGCAACACGCTACTCACGAACGGAACAAATAATTTTGACTTGAGTGTCTTGAGGACGGTCAGGATCACGGAGCGCAAGCGGCTGGAGTTTCGCTGGGAGGCCCAGAACGCCTTCAATCACCCGCAGTTCATACAAGTGCCCGAAAGGAATGTTTCCACCTCTTCGGCAGGACGTTTTCTGAACCGCGATTTCACGGATAGTGGGATCCGTAGCATGTGGGTGCAGGTGAAGGTGCTGTTTTGAAAATGGCCGGCACTGACCTTGGGGGAGGCCCATCTGAATCCGGCGCCATTCCATGTAGGATTGTTTCAACAACAGTGGCAGGACCGTAGGATATTTTCAGCAACTGTAGCAAGTTTTTTCAGGAACTGCGGCAATGCGCGATAACTAGACCTTTGGAATCAACGAGCATGTTTTCAGCTATCCTGACAACCTACACTCTTCTTTTTCTGTTTCTTGTCCCGAAGTCGGGCACGGTGCCGCCTCATCTTGAGCGGGTAGATCGAAGAGGCTCAGCATGGGCGATGACGGCGGTGCAGGTGCTGGCTTGTCTTCCTGCTTCGGTGCGGGATCGGCCGCCTTGCCTTTCGCTCCACCGTTCCCCACGGTCTTTTGCTTCTTCTTCAGTTCCTCCCGCGCGGCTTTCTCCGCATCTTCACGCTCACGTTGGATTTCGGCGAGGTTGGCGCCCAACGCAACGTGACCGGACACGAATTCACGGACTTGCGTCGGCAGTTCGCGGTCCAGTTCTTCGGGGGTTCCCGTGCAGCAGAACGGCGTCGCCAGCGCCGCGTTCTCGCTGTCTTTCAACCGTTTCGGAATCACGGAAACCGTCAGGTGGTGCTCGTCGGCCTTCGACACGATCATCATCACCGTGCGGTCAGCGAGCATCGGCATCAGTTGCGCGAAAAAGCCGCCCGCAATTGCTGTTGCTGGTGTACTCATGGTCGTTCTCCTTTATATGCTCGGAGAAGAGCGGCAGTCACGGGGCCGCTCTTTCTCACCCGTTTCAGAACGGAGGATCATCCCCGCTCTGATTGAAGTCGTCCGCCGGAGCCGACGGCTGTCCCCCCTTGGCCTTTGGTTGGCCGGGAACTGGCCGCTTCTCCTCGCCGTGGTTGTTTCCGCGGCCCAAGAAGCGGACCTTGGATGCGACCACTTCGACGGAGGTGCGCGCGTTGCCGTCTTTGTCTTCGTACTCGCGGACCTGGAGACGGCCTTCTACATACACCCCATCTCCGCAGGACAGATGCTCCGCGCAGGCCTGCCCAATTCCGTTGAATGCGGCCACCCGCAGCCAGGTGGTTCGTTCCTGAGGCTCGCCATCGCGGTTCTTCCACCGTTCGTTGACCGCCACGGAGAAGTTGACCACGTGAGACTTGCCGTCGTTCAGAAACTTCATGTCCGGCGCGCCGCCCAAGTTTCCGATGATCTGGACGTTATTCAAACCCAGCATTTCTTTTCTCCTTTCAGTTCTTCGTACGCAGTGCACCGGCCCGTAGGGATACACGGGTCCCCACGGGCATTCGGTGCGGCTAGATTGTTGAGGTTAGCCCTACGGGCAGAACGCCCTCGGGTAAAACAGAAGTGGCAGCCTATGCCGCTTCGGCGGGGACCGGCTCTTCGGATTCTTCGTTGTCCTCCGGCTCACGGGCCGGCGGCTCGATCGACACCCGAAGCGCCGTCACCCGGGTCTGAAGCACATCCAGGCTGGCCTTCAGCTCGGCATTGTCGAGACGCTCGATCACTTCGTCCAGCGTCCCCTCAATACCCTCCAAGACCGCTACGACAAATCCTGCATCGAGCGCCATCGGGTTCTCCTTTCTCCGGATCAGCTATTCCTCGTTGAAGCGGAATTTCCGTCCCGGTTTCTTGACGATCATCGTGTCCAACTCGGCCGCCAGGTCCGCCATGCCTTGCTGGACCTTCGCGCGTACGCCGCTGGTCGTCCGGAGGTCATCCGCGCTTACTCCGACGAGCATTGCCCGCGCCTTCTCCACCAGCCCTTTCAGCTCTGCGTCGTCCGTGACGTTCCGGAAATCGAAGGTCCCCAGGAATTCCACCAGGTTCGAGACCGTGGTCTCTTTGAACCGCAGCGGCTTGCCTTCGGGCCCGTCCTTCAGTCGGTCGCGCATGTGCTTTACCAACTCGCCCATCGCCGTCCGAAGCACCTGTTGGATTTCCCGGCCCGCTTCCGCCATCATCTCTGCCGCCTTCTCCCGTTCGTCGTGCCAGATCTTGGTGGAAATTTCGCGAAGTTGGTCGGGAACACCAAAGCTGATGTACTGCCAGATGAGGGTGAACTGCTGGGCAACGTACTCCAACGGTGGGTAGTCGGCCGGATTGTATAGCGAGCGCAGGCGCTTTGCGGCCTCCTGGCATAGCGTCGGGTACGCCGTCAGGAACGTTTCGACCAGATCCCTTCGCCGTGCCGCGAATTCTCGCAGCTTGCCCTCCATTTGCTCCAGCAGCGCCAGCGGGCAAAGATGAATGCCAGCCTCGAACGGCAGGCACGTATCGTAGAGGTAGCGCCGGATCTCCCCATCGAAGTTGGCGATCGTGCGCAGCTCTTTGGAATCGAGCAGATGTTTGGAAATCAAAAGCAGACTCTTGTCTGTGTCCACTTCCACCTGCGAATTGCTGACCTTTCGTGTGTTGCCAAGCCGGCCGAGCCGGACTTTGACGCACACCGTCTTTTGGGCCAGGTCCTGGCCCATGCTCTGAACCTCAATCAAATGCATTGGCACAGCTGCCATATGGTGTTTCTCCTCTCTCGTTCTTTTGGTCACCAGATCCCGCATTGACATCGGGACCAGATCTTGAAATACACGCATCGACCCGCGCAAATCGACGTGCGCCTACTGATTCTTCTGGAAGTGGTTCGGGATTCGCGGACCTAAACTGACCGTTTCCGCGGTTTCGTTTCAGGCAGGAACACCGAGCACAGGGAATCCCGTGAGTACGGATTTTCCACTTTCCTCGATGCTGATTTCGACGAGTTGCGTTTCGAAGTCGCCCTCTTGGTAGCGGCTGCTAAAGAGTACGAGCCTTTGATTTTTGCTCGTCCGCAGCGGCGCAATGGACGGCTGGGTCTGGTCGTAACGGCCCATCACCGCGAAGTCCAGACGCCGCCGAACCGCCCGCCAGAGTTCGCACTTCTGTTCCACCGTTGCACTCAGGCGCGTCACAAACCGCCCGCATGCCAACTCGCTTTCCGTGTAGCCGGTGAACATCCCGAGGCTCACTGCTGGCGCGGTCCTGCGGAACGTTCTCATCAGTTCCAACAGCGCCTCACCTTGCTGCATTGGCTCGCCGCCGGAGAATGTAGCCCCTTCCAAAGACCCGAACCGGCTTGCTTCCTCAAATCGCTGAACCACTTCGTGGACGGGCACCTCAACACCGCGGAACTTGTGTGTAGCCGGGTTCCAGCATTTTTCGCAGTGCAATGAGCATCCCTGAAAATAGACCACCGCGCGTAGTCCTGGTCCATTTGCCCGGCTCGCCGGGACGAAAGCATGTAGAAGCATACCAACTCCCTTCATTTCGCAGATTGCGCGGCTACGGCGCTGCCACGGCCCTGTACTCGGTGTCGCATCAGGCGTGTCGAACCTGCGCCCTCTTCCTGGTTCCGAGACGATCGCGCTCACTGTCCGCTCTTGAGATGCTGGTCGCGCGAGTCGACGGCCGTGCTATAGAACGCGGCTTTCTTTCGCTGCACTTTCGCGTGATCGTCTCCCTGGAAGTCCTTCAGGACCTTGTCGCAACCCTGGCCTGCAAAGCCCTCCAGATCCACTGAACTGTCGCCGTTTTGGTCAATGACCACTGTGATCGTCTTCTGCTGCATGGCTCAGCTCCTATCGCGCGACGAACTGCAGCCGGATCTGCGGTCCGTTCGCCGTCTGAATGACTTCTTTGCCGCGAAAGATGTAGCCCTTTGACTTCGCCACAGCCAGCGTCTGGCTTTCTTTGTAGTGCTGGTGCACTTTGCCCAGCCACTGGTTGCCGTAACCGATGCTCCGGTCGTACTCGCTCAAGATCGCCTGGTAGCGGCCGTCTTTCCCGCGGACGAACCCAATGTCGTTGGAGGCGCTGTCCAACTGCGCGCGCCGGATAATGACGTGCGCCGTTTCCCGCCGTTCGTCGCCGTGGTAGCCAACGAGCGCGGCGCCCTCGGCGTGCACTTCGACTCTGTAGCCCATCGCCGTAAGACCCTCGACGAGGTACCTCTCTTCACTCATAACAGTCGTGAACTCACCGTAGGCTGACACTTCCTTGCTCCTTTCTTGCCGCTTGCCGCCCCTGATGCAAAGAGTTGCGATGCAGGGCGCTGCTCAGCTCTCCATGCCCCGAAACGCACGTCCCGCGCGCGGCGCCGGTACGGACTCCTGGAACTGGTATACGCCAGGGTAAGACGCGCTGATGAACTTTCCGGAGGCCTGTTGCCGCAGCGCCTTGATCTGGTCCGCCGCCGAACGGGATACCGGAACAAGGTATTCTGCTGATTCCTTCAGCGTCAACTTCAGCCGGTACGCCTTTCGGCAACACTCCTTGATCTCCGCCCCGGTCCACCCGTCGTCGTCCGGCAACTCGCCCGAAACCCCGTACTTGGCCACGTAGATCTTCCAAATCGCAGCCCGCTCCTCTGGTGACGGGAGGTCGAAGAAGAAAGTGCCAAGCGTAAACCGTCGCCGTAGCTCAGGCGGCAGCGTGCCGATCGAGTTGCACGTCGCAATCCAAAGGCTGCGCCCGTTCGTCACGGCATCCACAACCTTCAATGCTGCCCGGAGACGTTCCCCCGACGCTCCGACGAGCGCGTTTTGCATCGCGCCCAGATCGAAGGCGATCGTCGGGATTCGCGCCGTGTTTCCGGTAGCTTTGGCCACAAGACTCTTCGCTGCACCGGGAGGCCCGATCAGGATGCACCCGTCAGCATTCCGATCCTGCATCCAGGCCAGGACCGTGCCTGTCAATTCGGTCTTCACTCCGGACAGGTCCGTACCGCTTCCGGCGAAGGCCTTCTCGATCTCGTCGAGAAAGACGATTCCTCGGGCCCCTCTTCGCCCTCGATCACCGCTGTGAGGAAGCGCTTGATATTCCCGCACCCCCCGATGTCGTCGAACGATTCTCCACCCCGCCACACGCTGAGACCCGGTGCTTGCTCGATCACTTGCCGCTTTCGTTCCCAGAGCTGTTCCAGATCAAGCCCCTTCTTCGACAGCGACATTGCCAGCACCTGCTCTGCCGGGAATGCGGCCAGGCCGAGCAGAGCATCAACCGCTTTCCCGCTGGCTTCTGTCTCGAGTTCCGGCACCTCCGCCGCAGCCATCGTTTCCTCAAGAATGCGGTCAGGTCCTCAACCGCCGGCAGCGGTTCATCGAGCACAAGCACGTCTTGGGTGAGTTCGTCCGGGAGAACCGCACCGGGCGTCGTCAGAAGCGTCAACGTCCTGCCATTTGCCTTGAAGATGTCACGCAAATTCCAAATCGCCTGCGCCACTTGGGGATCGTTCCAGAAGCGCTGTGCGTTGGCAAACACCAGTACGGCGTCTTCACCCAACTGGCAGGCAGCCACGAGTGCATCAACCGGGCCGACGCTGGCCGAGTCCCGTTCGCCGAGCACCTTCCCGATCTCCTTCGTGCCGGCGTCATTCACCCGCACAAGCCCGCGCACGATGTCCCATTGCACGATCGCCGCGTCTCTTCCCACTGCTTCTTCAATCCGCGCCACCGTCAGTGCGGGGTCCGCAGTCCTTATCGCAACCAACGGCGTTGAAACTCGGCGCGCCGCCAGCAGTGTCTTTACAAACTGTTCCATCGGCCGAATCATTGGTGACATTTCTCGCCTCCCGGTTCATCACTTTCACGCAGCGGTCGCGGTGATGGGCACCGCCCTTCCGCTCCGGTGTGCAAAGAACTGTTGGTGCATCTCCGCCAGGTCCTCATACAGAACGGCTGCCGCCGCGATCGCTTCCGGGTGCTTCAGAACCAGCTCATCCAGGGAGCGTTGCGCGAGCCCGCTCCGGTCGTCAGCCTCGATCAGCACGTGGCACAGGTCGCACGCCGCCCAATCCCCGACACTCGCGCCGGCGACGTCCGGCGCGCAGTAAGCGATGAAGCTCCTGGCCGGGTACCGCCATATCGGACCCGGCATTGAACAGAAATCACACTGAAGACTCTCACTAATCATGGAGCTCAACTCCTTTCGCCACTGTTCTCGAGCAGCTCAGTCTGGCCGCGTCTTTCTCGCTGGAACGCTTCCAGGAAACCCTGCGCCCGCAGATTCCGGTCCCACATCTCCGCGAACTGCTCGAGATCCCGAGTCCGCCTCGGCAGACACTGCAAGTTCCCGGCCTCGTCGCGGCGACGGCTCCACTGCTCCACGGCCGCATAATCGACGGAAATAGAACGGCCAGAACTCCGGTTGCCCGCCCTCTTCATTCACCACTTCGAACAACATTTCGGGGTCGCGCATCGCGTCCGAACTCTGTTCTCCGTAGTGCGCCACGGACACGACGACGTGGCCATCCGGCCCCCGCTCTGGCAGGACTTCAATCACGAGCCGCATCCACGGCTCGTTGTCGATCGAAATACACTCCGCCTTTGGCAATCCGCCTGCCTCTTCGATGATTTGCAGAATTGTCTTCACGCGTTCCTCCCCTATCGCGGCCCCCCGGCACATTGTTCGCGCGTTGCCGGTACGCTGCTTTCTTTGCACCGCGCCCGATGATCGAGGCTCGGCTTCACCTGGAACAGTCTTGTCCCTAGCTCACGCTGCAAAGGTCCACGACCGCGCCCTCCGATGACCACGGTCCAGTTCGTAGCATCGTCCGCAGACGCATAACCTTCCCTGATCAAGTCAACGTGGCGCCCCGAATCTCGAAGGTACTGTTCACGGCGGCAGCGCCAAGCCTCGTACTGTTTCGTTTTCAGCCTCCGCATGTGGCTCTCCTGAAAAACACGAAGCGGCCGACTCCGGGCTTGAGACCCGTGTTCGACCGCTTGGTCTCACACGGCGAACCCGACTCCGCCTGGGCCCGGGTGCCTTTTGTGTCGTCGCCTACTATGCCGTTACCCCCGCGGGCTTCGATATCGCAATCGGCAGCGTTACCTACATCTCTTCCTGTGCGAAGCCCAGCTTCTGCTTCGCTCGCGCGACGGCGCGCCAGTACTTCCGCACCGCCTGCAGTTGCTTCTTGTCGACGAACCCATTGGCGTCTACCGCCACGCAAGGTCGCGGTTCGTGCACCATGGCATCGACTTCTCGAAAGGTTTTCCCGTCGCTCACAAGCCTGCCCGCGTCATATTCGCCTCCCGCATCGTGTTGGGCGATGAAGACGTACCCTCTCCCCGCCAGCTCTCGCAGGGACGAGCTGTTTCCATAGTTGGCTTCCCGATCGACCAGAAACGACACGCCCTCCGGCAGCCCTTTCCAATACTCCTGTTCCCCAAAACCCAGTTCCTCGAACGCGGCCACGTCTTTGGCGCGGCAGAGAACCTGGGCGTATGCCCGATCTCCCATGTGTCCCCCCAAGAAGCGGAAACAGCCACGAGCGGACTCGCCGCTGTGGCTGTTTTCAGGTATCGATGTGTTTCGTTAGTAAGCGCCGGTATGGCACCTAAGACTCTGGTCGCTCGTGCAAAGCGTCATTCACGGCAGGTGGTCCCCAGAAATTCATTTGGGCCGTCGTCCGCGATACGGAAACTGGGACGACGATCCCTCCTGGGCTCGGAATCTCCAAGTGGGCCGTTACGGTAAACCATCCGGTGCTTGATCGGTATACGCCACGCGACAAGCCAGGGTCTATCGGCCGGAACGCCTGTTTCGCCCACGCTGGGCCAAAGTCCGAGACGATTTCTCATCCACTGGGGTTGGCCCGCGCCCGTTGGATACCGGGGCGTCACAATTTTATGCGAGCATCAATGGTCCGAATGATGAAGGCCTGCATCCAGTACGGGATCGCGGCCGTGAAGATAGTCGTCTATCGAGAGCGTGACGTTGAGATCTGGTTTGTATTCCTCAGGATCGCTATCCTTACGTTCAATTCCGACGATTTCAACCGCTATGCGGACATCCAGGTTCTGCATCCTAATGAAGTTCTGGCGCATAGGCCGTGACCGAAGTGCGAGCGGTTCCCGCGTAACCCACGGCGGGAGCGCCGAGTGAACTGTACCGCACCCGCTCAGTCGGAATCCACGATCCTTAGAGGAGGAAATGCACTGGAAAAAGGCACGGCGCATTTTCTCCTGCCCAATTCTGGGTGCTCATCCTCGCGGTCAAGGCAACCCTTCGGGCTCCGCTGCGCTCCGGCTTTGACCGCTGCGGTGAGCGGACGGGCGGACGTAGAATGCCACCGCTCCGCTGTGGAGCAGAACTGCAATCATTGGCGCGCTGGAGGCGGCCAGTTTTCACATTTCTCGCCTATTTTGTTTTGGAGCGATAATTGAAGTTCAAAGGTTGAGCGGCCAGAACCGCCCGGAAATCTCGGAATGGCATCGGAAAAAGCTCCAGTCAAATTAACCGGGGGCGGAGGCTTTCGGTTCGAGGATCGCGTGGCGTCTCTGTTTATGGCCCATATGCTCGCCGGCGGACTTGCCCTCGGCGCCGAATACGGGACTATCAGAGAGATTCATTTTCAGGTTCGCGACCGCGGCTGGTTGCTCGATGACTTGCTTCTCGTCCTCGAACGCGACGGAAACTGCGCACTGTCGATAAAGAGCAATCTTCAGGTAACGCAGAATGGCTTTCCTGCCGATTTTGTTAAAGCAATTTGGGAACAGCGCACATCAACCGCCGATCCGGTCTTCGATCCAGATCGCGATCTCTTGACGCTTGTCACTGCCCGCGTCGCCGACACCGTGAAGACAGCGTGGGACCTGATGCTGTCTCAGGCCACTGAAACGGAGCCAGACCGCCTTGTTTCGCGGCTGGAAGGAGCACAGAGTTCAGCGATTCAGCGTCAGTTGTTCGAGAGCCTTCACTGCCCACCTGAAATCTGTGCCGGTGGTTCAAACCAAATTGAGACCGCACGATTGCTCCGCAGTTTGCGCCTTCTCACCTGGGATTTTGAGACCGAGCCGTCAGAAGCCGAGGCGGCTGCGATCTCGCTCTGCCGTTCAATCCTTCGACAAGGTGATACCGACGCTGCTATTTCTCTTTGGGAACGACTCCTCGGTATCGCTGCTGAAGCCCGCCCGGCGGGTGGATCGTACGATCTTGCGGGGTTATTGACGAAACTCCGAGGCGGATTCGAAATCAAAGACCACCCGGACTTCCAACCTGACTGGAACACTCTTGATGCGATTGCTGGTGAGGCAGTGAGTGCCGTGAGGGCAGAGATCGGCCAAGGCATTCAGATCTCGCGAAGGGAATTGCAGATCAAACTCCAAGCAGAACTCGCGAAGAATCCCATCGTTGCTCTGATTGGAGAATCAGGATGCGGAAAATCAGCCATTGTTGCTCGGGCCGCCAAGAGCGGAGGACAATTTCAACACGTCATCTGGCTCGATCGCACTGATCTCGATCAGCCGACACACGCCGCTATTGCCAATGAGTTGATGCTTCGCCATACGATTCCGGAGCTCCTCCGTTGTTCTGCAGCGGCGAGCGGCCTCGTTGTTTTCGACGCGCTGGAACATTTTTCGAGCCGAGAACTCGATCGCGCGGCAGAGTTGCTCAAAGTACTCAACGAAATCAACGAGCCGCCGCGGTGGAAGGCCCTCATCACGGTTCAGCCACAGGCCTGGGATCATCTCTTGCGCGAGCTGTTCCGAAGAGGAGTGCGCCCACAGGAAATCACGCGACTCGACATCGAGATTCCGAAGCCCGCCGAGGTACTTTCAGCGGTTGCACCTTCGGTGCCTGGACTCGGCCCACTTTTGCTTCGCCGAGAACTTCAACGCATTCTCTGCAATCTTAAGGTGCTCGACTGGATTATTATTGGCCAGGCTTTGCGGGCGGATGGACGCTCCTTCGTCGGGGAGTCCGATATTATCGACTGGGTTTGGAATGAGCGCATCGGCCACCTGGCAGATAAGCATGCAAGAGCCGCCCTCCTAATGGCGGTCGGAGAGCGCGACGGTGAGTCCCTGGCGAGCGCGGTCAGTATACGAGACCTCAGAGATGACGAGCGCCGAACGCTGGGGGAACTCGAAGCCGATCAACTCTTACGTGCCCGTGCGGGGCAGATCTTTTTCGCACATGATCTTCTCGGTGATTGGGCGAGGCTTCAATCGCTGCTGGCCAGCGGAAATCAGGTATTAGGAAAGATTCGGCAGGTTTCAGGTCTTCCGCGCTGGCAGGTTGCTATCCGGCTTTACGCTCAACGCCTCCTTGAAAACCAACAGGGTGCCGGTGGCTGGAAGGAGGCAATCCACCAGTTGCAGGCCGACGGGGCTGACCAGGTTCTCGCCGCCGACTACTTCTTAGATGCCCTAATCTTCGCCGGAAATGCTGAAGCCTTCCTGGAACAGGTATGGCCTGACCTAATTGCAGACAAAGCACACCTGCTTTTTCGGTTTCTCAAGCGCTTTCAGCACGTCGCGACTTTAGCAGACCCACGAGTCGTTGAATTTGCGGATCGAGATGATTTCGAATGGTTTTCGACGAGACTCCGCATTCCGTATTTCCTATATTGGTATCCAACTCTCCGAGTTCTGGATCGTCATGCTGAAGACGTCGCTCGATTGGCTCTCATCCTCGCTGCTCAGGTCTGCGAACTTTGGCTCAGGACGATTCCGCCAGAGCTCGGCGGGCGCCCCGAGGCTGGGCGATTGGCGCTGAGACTCGCCCGAGAAGCGCAAGGTTTGCGGGCTGAGGGCGTCTTCTTCATGGACGGCATCGATCAAAAGGTGCACGAAGCGCTTTTCCAAGCGGCCCCTGACTTTCCTGATGAAGTCTCGCAGATAGCGTTAGAACTCTGCCGGCGCCGTGACGAATCGCCGGAGATCGTTGCGCGCGTGGAAGCGCACCGCGAACGCGAAAGGGCAGAATTATTGGAGCGCTTGAAAAAGGACCCAGAACTTGCCAAGCGCCGAAGGCAGGCAACACCACCTTCCTTCCTCTCTTCTGATGGGCCTCTTCGTGACCCTGCTCCTGATGGACCGAAAGGTCGCGTACCAGATTCCGTTCAGATAGCAGTGCTCGCGAGTCCCGCATTGATTCCGCTAGCGCGGACCCGGCCGGCCATCGCACGCGAGGTGCTCCTAGCGGTATGCATCGATGAACCGAGACCCGGCCGCGAGGATTCGATCGCCGTAAGCATCGATTACGGCACGACAAACTGGCGTGGTGGATACCCGCCTATGTATTTCCGGGGGCCGTTCCTCCAATTCTTGCAGGTACAACCAGAGGAAGGATTGGACGCAATAATTCGGTTGGTGAACTACGCAACTGAACGCTGGGCAGAATCTGCGCTCCGGAGAGCTCCAGCCGATCTTGACCCGGATTATTACTCGCTGGAGTTTCCACTTTCCTCCGGCAAGGTCCGGTGGATCGGCAATTTCGACGTCTACCTCTGGCACCGAGCAAACGGTTCAAACTGCGTAGCGTCAGCTTTGATGGCACTCGAAAAGTGGTTGTATGACGAGATTGACGCGGGAAGACCGGTCGACCAGTGGATTGAACAGATTCTGCGCGGCTCTCAGTCGCTTGCATTTGCTGGATTACTCATCACTGTCGCCGTAAGAACTTCCACTGTACTAACGGGTGCTCTTCGCCCTCTATTGGGAGCCTGGCGACTATTTGAGATGCAGCGCGCGCATGCTTCGCAAGACGAAGAGCTCTGGAGCATCGGCATATCCGGGTGGGCTCAATCCGGCGAGGAGATCATCAGGAAAGTTCTTGAGTGGAACAGGATGCCGCATCGCAAGAGACTCCTTGAGAGGGCGGCGATCTACCTGTTCCAAACGAACAAGGAATTTGCAGAGTTCATGGAAAAGAGCAGGGAGGAGTGGTCCCGGGAACTGGAGGCGAAACCGAATGAGGATCTCGAAACACTCATTGCGACCTTCGACCCGAGAAACTATGTGGAAGTCGAGCAGCCTGACGGTGAAGTCTACGTGCAGCTCCAATTGCCGGAATCCCTCCGTGCGCGGACCGTCGGACAGGCCGAGGAGGCCGCCAAACGTGGTCTTGCCCAGATTTTTCCCTATCAGTGCCGTAAGCTACTTGAAGGCGACCAGGCCTTTACACCTGAACAGGCCGAGCAGTTCTGGGTTCGTTTTCAGTCCTTAGTGAATAGGGAAAGTCAGGAAGGCCCCGGGCGCTCCGCGAGAAGTCGATCGGCCATCGTCTCAGGGGGCGTTGCCGTGCTGGTCACCTTCAATCGATCCTGGCTTGCCGAACGCCCGGACCGGCAAACCTGGTGCATGGAGCAGTTGCAGCTTGTTCCTCCGCAGGAACGGACGGAAGACTCCTTGCCTCAATCTCACGTCACTACGGCATCGGAGGGTTTCGTCGGAGAAGCCGCTTTTGGTCTTATGCCAGATCTCGACTCCGACTGGGTCCGCGACCGCGCTGCCAAGGGCCTGGCCGGCTACTACTATGCGTCTACTCGATTCACGATCAGACGCGCGTTCACACAGCGAGTGGGTCTCGGCTCCGATTTTATTCGCGCGTTGAACCTTGTTATCTTCTGGTCGGCTCTTCGGGGTGTTGAAAATAACTCGCAGTATTCGCGCGACACGACACCCGATTTTGAACGGCCTCTCCGGCGACTGATTCGGGCGTATGCGCAGAAACGACTCCCGGTATCCCTGGTTTCGCTCGACCGCGTTGAAGCATTGGTCCGTCGGGCAGTAGCCAGAATTAAAGCTCGCGATCCGTCGCCCTGGAGGCGTCAAGCCCGAAGCCAGAGGACGCGGCGATCAAACGATGTCAAGCTCTACCGCGAACATTTCTACCTCGATACGGAGGTCATCAAGAATGGATTCGGATTTCTTGGGTCGCTCGACCAAGCCATCAGCGTCAGCGACCGAGCGGAATTGATAAGCTATCACTCCCTGGTACTTTCTCTCTTCATCCGCAGCATGCCGAAGCTGGAGAACGACGAGGAAGAGGTGGAAGGGACGCCATACGAGTTCGACCAATGGGTCTGCGAGCTCGTCACCCGGCTTATCCCGCAGCTCACGGCCGAGGAAGACCCGAGTTCGTTCTGGAAGCCTTTTATCGACCTGAGCCCTGGGGCGCGCTATTGGGTTGAGAACTTTTTTAGGCATTGGTTTGTATTTGGTTTGCAGTTCTCGTCGTCATTAGCGGTATTCGGTCACCTCTGGGCCAACATGATCGAGTACGCACTGGATTTGCCGCTTTGGTCTCGTGACCGAAAGCACCGGCATTATCTGGCTGAATATTGCTGGTATGAGTTAATGGGGCTCGGTTTCGGACTGGAGACTATCGGGAAAGCAGAGTTTGCTCCTGTCTTGCAGTCCATCCAACTTCTTTACAAGAAGTGGGCTGAACGCTGGCTCGACCAAGCAGGGTCCGCGTTGAGATTTGCGATTCTCCTCAGCAAGCCTTCCGGTACAGCGCTGCTTCCAGATGGCATCGTCTGGCTTAACCGCGCAGCACAGGGATATCGCGATTACGAGTGGAGACGTGAAAGTCTGGATGAGTCGTTCGCGGGAGCGTTGCGCACATGTTGGAGACGGTGCAGGCAGGACATTTCAGACCAGGCCGATCTTCGCGCGAACTTCCTTCAGCTTCTTAACACGCTCTGTAAACGCCTCAGCCCAGACGCCCTCGACCTGAGAAACGAAGTCGCACAGTTCATCCCCCAAGGGAATATTGATTAACGACGCCGACGCCCCGGTCCACCCGGCTCTCGAAGATCTCCTTGGCAGCCCGGCTGTTGCCCACGCTGGGCCAAAGTCCGAGACGGCTGCAACGTCCAAGTGGATTGCTTCCGGGTTGCCGACTTATGCGGCCAATTTCTGCCCGATCTGTTGGGTGGTGCGGCGGTCCGGCAAGACCGCGCTACGACCATTCTGCACAGCCAAGGCAAGGACTGCAAGAGGTTTCATGTCTTACCTGACCACCTGCCCTCGCAGGCTCCGCCAGACGGGAGCTTCGGGACGCTCACCTGGTAAGACAGTTCGAACGAAAAGAAGAAACGAAGGCCCATCCATCGGACCTTCGGTGCTTCGTCAAACGGACAGCCTCCATGAAAGATTGGCCGTATTAAAACGACGATCCCGCCGGACTGCCTGCGGCCCGTCGTGCATGCTCCAATACCAGTTCCTCGTGCGAAGGGCAGTTCTCGCCAGGAACCAGTCTGCGCCGGCTAAACGTGATTCGGCAGCTCGGAGACGGTGGTTTTCCGCGCTGGATCATCTGTTGTGTTCGGGGTGGCGAGAATCAGCGCCGTTTGATAGCGTAAGGCGGCGTCATGGCTGGCAGAAAACATCACACGGTACCGCAGTTTCTCCTTCGGGCGTTCGCAAGCAGGACAAGCGGGAAAGAAGCGTATGTCTGGACATACCGCAGGGGAGACGGCGGTATGGAGATCAACACCAAGAACATTGGCGCTGAGAGGGATTTCTACGGCCACGAGTTGGACGCACGAATCACCGATCTGGAAACGGGCTTCGCGCCACTGGCCGAGGCCCTCCGTTGTTGCGATGGTCCTGTGGACATACGCGAAACGGGGGATCTCGTCGCCCACCTCACCTTGAGGACCCGCGCGCTGCGCCAATCCGCTATTGCTCTTGCCGCCCAAATGACCGATCGGATGCGCCAGTATCTCTCCAATCCAGACGTTCTAAAAGCTGCCGTTCGCAAGAAAATGCCAAACAGCGAAGTCCTCAAACGGCTGCGGGAGAACATGGCGAAAGAGGGCCTGAAGAAGCACGAGATCGAGAGGCGGATACTGGCTGCGGGTCCGAAACTCCTGCAAGTCTGGAATCAGAGCATTGACGGCAGGGCCGAAGAAATCGCTCCCGTTGTGAATAGCGCCGCGCGCGAAGCTATGAAGGGCCATGCCGAGCGGATGCGGGTCACCTTCATAGACGCTCTGTCGCGCGGTCTCGACGACAATCCGCGGGTCAGGGCCTATCGAGAATTCACATGGTGCGTGCTGTCGGCGACCGAACCTCTGATACTTGGGGATTCAGTCTGCGTGTTCGAGGTTGACGGCGAGCGCCCCTTCAAACCTTGGGATGATGAAACGACTCCGACGAAGAGGATCTTCATGCCACTGTCGTCGAACCGATTGCTGATCGGCTCGCGTGACGACACGTTGCCGCCAGTGGATGCGCCCGTGCTTAACCGCACATTCTCCCGGTGCAGTCTGGAATTCTTTGTCAGCTCAAAGCGGATTAATGGCCCTGAATTGGCGGAATCTGTCGGAGTGTGGTCGGGTATCGCCACGAACAGCGAACTAAACGCGGTATGGGAGCAGATCAAGGACGATTGGTAGCGCCGGCTGACGCGCACCGAGATAGGACAAATGGCGGGTGTGACCGAAGCTCAGTCTAGCCAACGGCTCGAATGGCTCATCGAAGAGACCAGTGCCGCGATGGCCGTGTATGACGTGTCTGAGGAGATTCACAAGCTTGCGCTTGAATTGCGCCGGACGGCTCAAAATACGGGAATCCGACAGATGTCGTGCAGATCGCCAAGATCGAGCGTTTCATGAAAATGCTCATCCGGCTTTGGGGCCGGTCTCGCCTTGCGATCAACTAGCTGAACCTCCACATTCTCGAACTTGAACGCGTCTGTTTTGGTGTACGCGAAGCGGTATTCCTCTTGGTAGGCGAACTTCTTGAGCTTGGTGGTCGTGATGAGATCGGGGATTGCCCATACGTTGCCCGGTAGATCATGGCCGTGGTAGTAGCGGACCATTCGACAGACGTATTTCTGATAGTCGCCAACGGCGCCGGAGGTCACGAGAGCCTCGGGCGGCAAGGCTCTTTGCCAGCGTTGGATGAATTTAAGCGGGTCACAGATTTCGACGCACGCCTTGGCATCGAACTCGTTCTTCAGAGCGTCGTTGAATGACATGCTGACGCAGTAAACGAAGATTTCGTGCGCCTTCGTGATGAACTCCGCGCCGAGTTGTAGATTTCCTTGGGTATGCTGCGTGAGGTTGGTTATCTCAAGGCCGTTCAAAGGGCGGTATAGTCGCGTCCCCTCGTATTCATCGCCCACAACCTGAGCGGCCTTTGCGTCTTCGTAGTCACGGTAAAAGGCGGCATTCCAACAGAACATGGCTCCATCGAGAAATTGCTGGGCGTGATCTGGATTATGGAAGTATTTGAAACGACTGCGGCGCATGGCCCAAAACCATTTTATCACCTAGACGTTTTGAAGCTCACGCACATGCCTTGCGGCCGGCCGCCCTGCGGCGAGCCGCTGGTATCAGATTGCTCGTCCAGCAAACAATTGGAACACTGACCTACTAGGGCAATCAGCAATACTCTGAGCGAAATACGCCACTCGGAGAAAGGTAGGCTATGGTGTTCACGCAGCAACTCGCTGGCTGCACGAACAGCCGATCACGCAATTCAACTATTCAACTTGAGGGGTAGTCGCCGACTCACCGATTGCGGCTGCGACTCCGCCAGTCAAGGTTCGGGAAAGCTGGGCCGGATTAGGAACGGGAAGTCGGATTCCCAACTGCGATGCTCAGGCGACCAGCCGACTTTGACGGAGAGCGCGCGCACGTCTAGCCTGTCCCCAAGTCCCGTTGTGTCGCGTTAAGGTTGGTTTCTCAACCGAATAGTCTCTGGCGTCTTTATCACCGCCCGTTAACCTCGTTTACCCGGCGTTTCCCTCTTCTTTGAAGGGCACGCCAGACCGCCGGATCGGCGGCCAGGGGCTGCACGCGACTCCCGGCCACGTTTACGAAAGCACCATGGTAAGTGATCGAGCCATGCCGGAAGAGTCTCGCCAAGAGCGCCAGCGCATGATTAGCAAGCGTCGGATTTACGAATGGCTCCTGTCGCTCCAGCGCTTCCACGGCACTGCAGCTCGGCAGACCGTCGTTGTCGAGCGACGGATCGACCAGTTCTGGGAACAATTCGGCGACGGTTCTCAGCCGGGTAGCCGAGCGCTTGTTCTCCCAGTTCCAGGGCTGACCAAGGACGAACTGCCCGCCGGTCGCGTGGTTTCCGAGGTCGAGCCAAAGCGAAACGCCACTTCGCGGCCCCGTCACCTTCTGATCAATCACCTTCCGGGCCGCGCGGCTATCTACGCAACCGATCAGGATGTCCACCCGGTCCACGCTTGTTTTGGCCGAAAAGTGGTCCGCTACAGCGTGCCACTTCAGGCCCCAGAAGAGATTCATGCGGGAGACAAGCACTACCGCCTTTGAATGTCCGATCTCGGCCTGGCTAAAGGGCTGCCGAACACAGTTCGTGGGCGAGACGACGTCACCGTCCATCAACGTCACCTCGAGTCCGCCAGGGTGGCCGTGAACCAGCATCGCCTGGTGCAAATACGGCAGACCGGCCGTGATTGCACTACCATTTCCGCCACAGCCGACGATCAGCACGTGTACGGGCCGACGGGTCAATTCCGGTGAGAGATGGTGCGGCACGACTCACCTCCGTTCCACGAACTGCCGCAAGGTTTCTCGCGCGTCCGTCAGGTACTCTACAGGGAATGGTTTCCGGCTCCCGACCAAGTGCCGGCACAAATCGAGAAATCCGCCCGGAAAACTCGTCAGGCGTGCGCCTCCGTAGGCGTGCGTGAACTCGCTCTGAAAGAACCCCCGCTCCCATCCTTCCATCGCTTCCACACCCGACGACTCTGGAACGCGCATCGTACCAATACAGATTTGGCCGACGTCATCTCCGTTCCAAAACGGCGCCGTCTTCAGCGTCGTGATCGCAGTTGGCCGCTCGTTCTTCTCCAGAGCGCGGACCCATAGAGTTCCGCCCGACACCTTGAACACCAGAGAAGGCACGGGGTAGCGCTTCCCGCTGAGATCCCTTCCGGCTTCGCTTCGTTCGCCGAAGAACAGCGTGCGATATTGAGCCGGTGTCCACCAAACCAACAGCTCTGAGGTTCGGACCAAGACGTTCGCCGGCAAGATCTCCGGCGGGATGTAGGTTCCCAGTCCGGTCGCGAGCGTTCGCAGGAACTCCGTTGTCAGCGATTCTGCCTCCCCCAGATACGGTGCCCCGCCTTCTGGACCCAGCTTCGCCGGATGCCACACGGCGAATGCGTCGTTTCCACCGCGATACACCAAGACTGCTCCGGCCAGCGTCATTTTCTGGCCGCCCCCAATGCTTACGTTGACCTGCATCGGAGTCCTCCTCTCCTACTCCACGAGTTCCATCATGAGTTTTATGAGACGCACGCCCTCACGGAAGACACTGCACGCTACCTCCAGTGTTTGAAAGGCCGCGCGCACGCTGTCGACGTCGCCCGATAGAAACGGCACGATCAGGTTAGGCTCAGGAGCGCATTCCAGCATCCCCTGGGCCTCCTCATCGAAGCAACCTTCGATGGCGTCGTGTTTCTCAAACACTGCGACCAGGGCCGGCACCGGAGGGTTCGAGTCCGCCAATCGCTCCTGGACCGACTCCGTAATCTTGGGCCTCTCCCCTTGCCGGGACTCCGCGCTGAGCGCCAGCACTCCCGAGAGGAGAGCCCGGACCCGCCGGTTTTTCACGGTTCCGAGAAACTGCTCGACGAACCGCTCTTTGAGTGGATTCCACTTTCCGCGCAAGCACCTTGGAGTGGCGCCGTCCACGTCCGGCAGTTCGACGGTCTCACCCTCCGGATCACCTTCGTACCACTCCCTCAGTTGCTCCACCCGCTCCGCAGCATCGCGGTAGTCATAGACCCGCACCCAGCGATTCAGGGCGTGGGTAAAAAGATTGAAAAACGTTAGGGGCAATCTTGGGTGAACACCTTCCAACAATCTCAGTGTCGGCCCTAGAACCACGTAACTGGCGCTCTCCGGTTCCACCACCAGGTACATCTCGTTCCCGTCGGGTAGCTCTGCGACACCCGCTCCGCACGGGTCCAGATCGGACACCAACCCGACGCCCAAGAAGAGATCCTGATCGATCTCCGGACCACCGTGCGCCTCGATCCTATCTTTCAAGGTCTGCTCGATGAACCGGAACGGGTCTCTGCCAGCTCGGAACCACACGTCCGCCTGAGCGATACCGCTTGTGACAAGCGTTTTCGCCAGCCCGGCAGCGGCATTCAGCCCGCCGAAGAACTGATACTCCGTGGGAACTCCCCGCAGAGCTGGAATACTCCAGTGGCAGCCCGGGGCAATCAGACCATCGGAGGTAGCCACCCCGGAGGCGGCGTCAAGCAACCGCCCGGTCCCCTTCGATGTCCACTGTCCAGTGCCCGCGAGAGGATCATACTTGCGTTTCTCCAGTCTGGACATTGCCTGTACCTCTCCAAAACTGTTTGTTGTGAAGCGTGGCGCCCTTGAGCAAGCAGCTCCAGTTCGGCCAGAGCTTCTTCTCTGCGGCATTTGTTTTCAAGCCGGATCTTCGCCTTCATCGCGGATGTTCTCCGATGCGCGAGAGCGGACGCAACTTGGCCTTTCCGG
This sequence comes from Terriglobia bacterium, assembly GCA_020073365.1. Classification (GTDB taxonomy): domain Bacteria; phylum Acidobacteriota; class Terriglobia; order Bryobacterales; family Bryobacteraceae; genus JAIQFL01. The sequence goes on from JAIQFL010000011.1 coordinate 41,246, forward strand.
CGGTTGCACCGCTCCCTGCGTCTTTGTCTTTCAGCCCTTCGAGCCGATCGCGCGCTCGAACGTATACTTCATCGTGTCGCCCACGGCTTCCGGCCCGCTGATCGCGGCCGTCGCAATCTCCGGGTATTGCATCGAGAGGACGCCTCTGACATCCTCTACGGTCATCCTACTGTCCGGGTCGGGCAGCCTAATTCCGAGGAACGAAAATTCGCGGCGCATCGCTCTGGCCTGCATGGCTTACCTCCTCCTCTTTGTAGGTTTTCAGAATTAATGAAATTGCTTGTCACAATTGTTGAAAAAACGTGCCACAGTTAGTGAAATAATCCTACATGGCGCGTTGTGGCGTAGCGGTGGAGTGCAAACGGCTGCTTCGCCTACCTCTTCGTCTTTCGCTGCCGCGCCCTTCTGAATTGGGCGTACAACGTTACTTCTTCGAGATCTTCATCATCCAGGTCGACGGTGGCACTGAGAAGGGCGTTAGTTCGCGACTTCGGTTGTGCCTGGGGGAAGAAGATGATGATTGGCACGCCAAAGAACCGAGCCAGTCTTTCCAAGTCGGAGATCGACGGCTTATATGTGGCAGTCTCCCATCGAGAGACCGTATTGGCGGTGGTGTTCACTGCCAGCGCCAGGTCTTCTTGGCTGATACCTTGGCCTTTTAGCGTAGTCCTCAGTTCCCGAATCTGCTTTCCGATCTGTTCGTAGATGTCTGGCATGTTCTGCTCGTTGGTATCCTTTAGAAGGATAATATCATCCTTTTAATGTTGACATCCCGACGAATTCATGCGATCATTCCCACAAAAGGATTATACCATCCTCTATGAGGATGGAGGGGAATCCCAGAAAGATGCAAGACCTTTGTGTGCGCCTGGAGGATTGATGGAGGAACTGATTGACGGGCCCCACCGCAGCAAGCTGACTTTTGTCGCGTCGCCGGAATCCACCGAGCCCATTGAGCTTGATCGACTAAGGCGAGTGCGCGAACCAGTGAGCCGGTCAAAATCGGGTGTCCAGGGTAAGGTTGCCGATGTGGCAAGTGGACGCTCTCGGCATGCGGAATCACAAAACGAACTCAACGCATTCCGAGTCTTACTCGCCACGGCACATCCTGATGCCTGGCAGGAGCAGCCTTTCCGTCTCGAATATCACCGCGACGGGGCAAAGCATCGGTACACGCCCGACATTCTCGTTGTTTGGGGCGCTAATCGCGAAGTCGTCGAAGTCAAGGAAGACTCGGAGGCCGAAAAACCCGAGAATCAGGCACGTTTTGCCTTGATCCGCGAGCTGCTGGCAGAGCATGGATACCTGTTTCGACTCTGGAAGCGGTCCGAGATTTGCGCCGAGCCCCGCTTGACGAATGTCAGCCTTATATTGCGTTATCGCTGCGTTGATGTCTCAGCTGCGGAGCACGAAAGAATCCGGAGAGCGTTCTCCTCAGCGCCGGAATTGAGCTTGCGCACGGTCTGCGAAACTCCAGGTAAGACAGTTCCATCCGTGCTTCGCCTCGTGCTGGATGGCACGCTACATATCAACTGGTGGGAGCCGTTTGGCTTGGACGCCAGGGTAAGCATTGCACCGATTGGTCGCCAAGTATGGCCATTTCCTCATCCGGCACCCTCGCGAAGACAGTTTCAGGAGGCCGGATGTCGCTAAACGCACTGAGAAAGGGGCAGCGGATTAGGGCCGGGGCAAGTGAGTTCCTGATACTGCAAAAATTGCAGGGCAGCAAGTGGCAGCTCCAAAACTCTGCCACAGGGGAATGGTGTGTATTTACCGAAGATGATCTTCTCGATGGGTTTGCGCGAAATGAGATCTCGTTCATTGTCGAGGCAGAAGCGTGCAGTCCCACCGACGGACTCGCTGCAAAGCGTAGCCGCGATCTTTCCGCCTATCCAGCCGAACTGGTTGCGCTGGCAGGAAACCGTGAGCAGTACCTGAAGGAGGTTGATCGGCAGCAGCCGATTTCGATCACCCGGACGACTATGGAGCCGCTCATCCGTTTGGTCTCGGAGCGGATCAAGGATGGCAAGGCGCCTGGTTGGCTCACGGTCTGGAGGGACTACCGCAAGTGGCTAGCCGCAGGGCGCGACATTCGGGCAATTATGTCAAGACAGGCCAATCGGGGCAAGAATGGTTCCCGAATGCTCCCGGACGTCCAGATCGTCAGCGATCAGATCATCGACGAGTTGTACATGACGGCCGAACGCAAGCGGGTTCCCGAAGTGCATCTCGAGATCGTCCGGCGGCTCACTGATGCAAATAGGTGGAGGCCGGAAGGCGACCGGGTTCCGATCCCAAGCCAAAGTACGATCTATCGCGAGATTGCCCGCAGGTCACCTTACGAGATCATGGCGGCGCGATATGGCAAACGGCGCGCCGAAATGGAATTCAGGGTATCCGGCGCCGGGCCCGACACGTGCCGTGCCCTTCAGCGGGTATCGATGGATCACACGCCGAGCGACATCATCGTGGTGGACGAAAGGAGCATGCTACCGCTGGGCCGGCCAACGGTCACTTCGGCCCTCGATGAGCACACCCGTTCTCCAATGGGCTTCTACACTGGATTCGAGCCGCCGAGTTGCTTGTCCGTGATGAGATGCCTGAAACACGCGATTCTCCCCAAGACCTATGTCCCTCGGGAGTTTCCGTCGGTTAAGAACCGGTGGGAATGCTACGGGGTGCCAGAACTCGTAGTGGTCGATAACCCGCCGGAGTTCCATTCCACTCATTTCGAACGCGCGTGTTTGCAGATCGGCACCGATATCCAATATGCCAAGGTTCTCGTGCCTTGGTACAAGGGTAAGCTTGAAAGGTTCCAGGGCACGATGAACCACGATTTGATGCACGGGAATCCTGGGACGACATTCAGCAACATCCTGGAACGCGACGACTACGATCCCAGCCGCCACGCCGTTGTTATGCTGAGTACCTTTCGCGACATGCTCCACAAGTGGATCATCGACGTGTATTTGCAGACGCCCCATCGCGGCATCAAGGACACCCCGGCTCACCGGTGGCACAGCGAGATGATCAGCTTGCCGCCGCCATTGCCGCCGAGTGCGGGCGATCTGGATGTCGTGCTCGGGATGATTGTCCAGCGCGTTGTGTTCCACTACGGCGTGGAGTTAGAAGGGCTGAAATACAATGGCCCAGAGCTTGGTGAACTGCGGCGGCGAATGGGGACAGGAGCGAAAGTCGAGCTGACGTTCGACCCTGGTGACCTTGGCCATATCAATGTGCTTGATCCCGTAAAGGGAGCCTATCTTCATGTCCCCGCGGTGGACCAGGCGTATGCAAAGGGACTCTCCTTCTGGCAGAACAAGGTCATCCGACGGTATGCGCAACGCCAGTTGAATGCTCGTACCGATATCGTGGCGCTGGCGCAGGCAAAGGCCGAAATCCGTGCGCTTGTGGAGCGCGATTTCAATCGCAAATCGATGCGAGGCCGGAGACGTCATGCGCGCTTCATGGAAGATCATGCAACCGCAGCTGTCTCGGAGGTGGCCAGCACCGAGTCCGTGAGCGATGGCATTCCGGACCGCCCAGAGACGCACGCTGCTCATCTCACGGACGGTACTGCGGGGGGCCAGCAGACGCCCGCAGAGGCGAGTCCCGCACGCCGGCTGGCTGCCCGGCACGACGCTTTTACTGATGACGAGATCCTGCCGATCTTCGAAGCCGATCTCGATCTGCCTCACTTGCCGGTGGCTTCCCATGTCGCTACCAAAGGCACTCCCGGCATGGAGGAATGTCAGTGACCGAATCCATGGATCGGGCTGAACGTGTATTGGTCAAATACCCGCTGTTCAAAACCGCTGTTGCGCGAATTCAGGAGTGCTTTGACAGTCACGATGCCACCGCCGAACCGGACTGCTGTCCCGTTGTCGGCGAAAGCGGCAGCGGGAAGACCACCATCATTTCGTACTTCGCCAGCCTGCATCCACGCGTTGACCACAAGTGGGGTCTCGAAGTGCCGGTGCTCGTCGCCAAAGTGCCGGCCCGGCCGACCGTGAAAAGTTTCGCCGAGACGCTCCTGTATCAACTCGGCGATCCGCTTTGGTCACGTGGGAATACTGTAAGCAAGAGCATCCGCCTACGGGAACTCCTCAAGCGCTGCCGTGTGCGCCTGTTGGCGCTCGACGAATTTCAGCATTTTGTGGACGTCCGGCAGGCGAATATTCCGAACGACGTTGCGGATTGGCTGAAGGAGCAAGTCGAGGAAGCCAAGTTGGCAATCGTAGTTCTCGGACTGCAACGGTGTTTGGAGGTACTTCGGCAGAATGAACAGCTGCGCCGCCGCTTTGGCGCAACCTTGCGGGTAGGAGCCTTTCGCTGGGATGCCAAAGACGATCGGACAACATATAGGGCCTTCCTCCGCGCAGTTCAGGAACAGCTTCCGGAGTACGGCATGCCCTCTCTGTCGGACGTCGATATGGCTTTCCGGGTGCATTATGCTTCTTATGGCCTCATCGGTTACACGATGAAAATCATCCGAGGGGCCGCCCGAATCGCCCGTTGTCACCCACGCCGGCAGATCACCCTTCAGACATTGTCCCAGTCGTTTGCAGAGCATGTGTGGTCGGAACGTCTTGATGATCCGAATCCGTTCATCGATACCTTCGATTGTGACAAGGCGCCGCCGCTGACGCTGCCAAGCGCAAGGACGTGTGTCCCGCGCGCCGCGGGCGGTCATCGCAGCGTGGGCCTGGAGCTGCACGCATGAGCATACCGATCCTCGGCGGCGCCCGGTTGCTATTCCGTGTCGATCCGCTGCCCCGCGAGAGTCCCCGCGGATACTTGTGCCGCGTTGCTCAGGAGCACGGTTATTGCGGCCCACTTTCTCTTGCCCAAATTGCCGGATTACCGACGTCCGGCCTGGAGCGAGATGACAGCGCTAAGCAGATCGCCCACGTGTTGCGCCTGGAGCCAGAAGAGTGGCAGGCGATGTGTTACCGGCACATCGGCGGCCGGAATCGATTCGAGCAACGGTCATTTTACGGCCAACGTATCAGCGACGATGATCTCAATTACGACCGCCCACGGATTTGCCCCCGTTGCCTGAAGCAGCGCCCCATCTGGTGGGCCGTGTGGGATTTGGGTCTTGTCACGACCTGCCCCATCCACCGTTGCCAACTGGTCAACCAATGCCCTGTCTGTAAGAGGAGGCTGGCGTGGCAACGTCCATCTGTCCACAAATGTCGTTGCGGACTCGATCTGTGCACCTTAACCGCCGAAGCAGCGACACCCGATCTGGTGGCAATCAACGCAGCGATCTATAGGGCAGCCGGGTTTCCACCCGGTGAAAGCGCCGAACTCGATCTAGCGGCTGGAGGCTTTCCGGCGGAAGTGCTGAGGTTGGGCCTGGGGGCTCTGCTAAGGTTCGCGCTTTTTGTTGGTGCCAGTCGTGAAAAGGAAAAGCTGCGCCGGAAACAACGCCCCTTTACTGCGACCGACCTTGCGGTCGCAACAGAGATCGATCGCGGCGCGGTCGCCTTGCTGAGAGACTGGCCTCGGCCATTACGGGAATTACTGAGGAACATGCTCCCACCGGACGTCACCGATCTGGCCGCTCTGAACTTCAGTAAGATCTTTGGGAACTTTTATCGCCACCTGTTTCGCGTTCTTCCGCGCGGCGAATTCGGATTTCTGCACGATGCCTTCGAGAGTTTTGTAGTCGAGGACTGGCCGGGTCTTATCCGCGGCCAGCACCGATACTTTTCGTTCGCCGTGCGGCGGAGTTCCCATTGGGTCGCTGCAAACAAGGCAGAAAGGACAGCGCGCACGACCGGCACGCGGATTTGGGATCTCGCCCGTCAGGGTCAAGTCGACGCCATATTTCTGAATGTGCGAGGGGGAGGAAGCCGCACTGAGTGCTGGATTCGACGGGAATCGCTGAACCAATGAATTGCCGCTCGCGACGCGGAGCTCGCGCGATACATGCCGCGACCCGAGGCGGAGAGGGCGCTCGGTCTGAAGAACTTCACCCTTGCGACAGTCGCTGCCGCGGGAGCCATCCGCTTTGCGAAAGGACCCGAGCGAAATCTCCCAGCGCGGTGCTTCTTCTTCCTTCGCGAAGACGTCATGAAGATCAAGGACGCGTTTGAAAAGCATTCTGTGCCGGTGAAGGCATACTCGAAGCCTGGCGAGTTCATAGCGCTGCGCCATGCCATGAAGAATTACCTCGGCCGCGATTCAGGGCTTGCCGCGGTTATGCGGGCCGTTGTCGACGGCAGTCTTGTTCCGGTCGGATACACTAACCGGTTTCGTGGGATCACCGGGTATTTGTTCGGACTGAGGATCTGCGGAAGTATCGCCCCGTGCCAGGCATGACAGTGCATCCGGAAGGCGTTGTCACCTTCGGGGAGGCGGCAGCCGTTTTGGGCGTATCGACGCCTGTGATTCGCGGCCTGGTAGCACAGGGCATTCTGCACATCACGGCGGAGTATCGGAACGGTTTTTCGAAGCTGTTGCCTGCCGTGGATGTTCAACGTTTTGCGGAAGGTTACGTGGCGACATCAGTCCTCGCCAAGCGATTCCATCTCGACAGTGGTTCTCTTGCGCGCTACCTGAAAGAGTCGGGCACACAGCTGCTTGGGGTCCCGTTGCCTGACCCTGGAAACTATTACGCGTTTTTCCTCCGCAAAGATGTTGCAGCTCAGATACAGCTTCCAAGCCGAAGGATGCTGAGGGAAGAGGCAGAGCGCCGAATCAAGGACGCCCGGAAAGAGAATGGGCAGAGTACAGATTGGCGAGAGAGACCTCCTCGGGTAAACCCATGCGACGGCAACGCCGGTGAATCGTCGGGCAGTCTTCCATTGCTCGCGTTTGCCCTGCGGGACGGCGCCACTTGCAATAGAAGAGTCCCTCGTGATCTGACCGGAGCACTCAATTGCGGGCCGAAAACATCGGTAAACGCTGCGCGACTTATCCGGCCAATCGTCATGCCCGCGCGGCGTTAACCTGTTCAGAATGTAGCGCGTGCAGAGATTGGACCGGATGAATCGGCAATAACCGGCCAAACCGCTTGATTTTAAATCGCTTACGCTGAACTTTGTGCAAGCGGATTTGGGCTGGTTATTTTAGACCAGGCAGGATCTACGCGGCCAGATCCATGCGCTGGCAACGGCTCTACCGGGCCATATTACGGTAACCGGACTCTTCGGGCGGAATTGGACTCTTAAGCGCCGACGACCTTCGGCCGTCGCTGGCCGACTATTTCACAGCGATCCAAACGGAATTGGCTGCCACTCCGTTTATCCGAATCGTCACGGGCATGCCCTCGTCCCATACCGTCTTGAGGAGCTCCGGCAACAGGCGAATACTGATCTGGTCCAGGCCTGTCGTTGCCTGGGGGCCGGCGGTCGCGACCGGGACTTGCATGCCATTGATCGAGCAGGTGACGTTGTCCCGATTTGCACCACGGAAACCCGTACCGAAGAAGGTCAGATAGATCGAGCGGGCACCAGCGGTAGACAGTGGAATCGGTGAGGGCTCGCAGCTAACACCCGAGGTGGAGGACGAGCACTTGAACACCGGCAGGGGTGTCTGATTACCGCCAAGGTCTACCAGCATTCCAGTCGCAGCCGGAGTCGTGCCGGAAACCAGGAAAAGGCCAGGCGCCACGGTGTCAACCTGCATGCTGCCGACCTGTGTAGTTCCGCTGGCGGCGACGATAGCGAGCGTTGCTTCCCCGAGCGCGGTGCCCGACGGCACTTGGAAGTTGATCTGCGTGGGGGAAACGTAGAGTAACGGCGCCAGACGTGCCGCTCCGGTGATGTCCCGGACCTCGAGACTCACGCCGCCCAGGCTTGTCGTCCAGGGGGGCGCACCGGCGCTCGTGCTCGTCGTGACCGGAGTGGGGACAAACAGGGTCGCCAGCGATTCCGGCGCGACGACTGCGGTACCGCCGGCGGCGGACACGGCGCGCGCTACCGGCGTTCCACCTTGCGCTCTGGAGAACAGGATGGATAAGGTGTTCGAGTCAGAATTCACGATAGCCAGATCGATCCGCCCGTCTCCGTCCAGATCGGCGGCAATCCCCGGGTAAGCGGAGAATCCGGCCGCCACCATGACCGGAGGCGACAGAGTGCCATCGCCCCGACCCTGATAGATGGAAATCGCCGGCCCTGTTGGGCCGCCCCCCGTCACCATATCCGCACGACCGTCACCAGTGACATCTGCGGCGGCGATGAAAAGAGGGTTCAGGTAGCTCGCATAGGGGATAGGCGATTGAAATGTCCCATCACCGTTGCCCAGTGCAACGCCAGCCTGACTCGCCAAGTCAGGCACTCCATCACCATTGAAGTCGGCCGCGCGAACCGGGCAACCAGGGCCACAGGCAAGCTGCGTCCGGATCTCGGAACGGAAGGTGCCATCTCCCTGTCCGAGAAAGACGCGAAAGACATGGCCCTCGGCAAAGGAAAACGACACAAGGCCAATATCGCTCCGACCGTCGCGATTGAAGTCCGTCACGACCGTCACAAATATCTGCGGATCCGCTTGTGTTGTGGAGAGCGTGGTGCCCGTCCGCAAGGTTCCATCGCCATTACCCAGTAACACCCGCAAGACGCCGCTGTCGTCGGCCTGCAACAGATCGGGCTTCCCGTCGCGGTTGAAGTCCCCGATCCCCAAGATGTGCGCAAGATCGCGGCGCGAAACGGTAAACGTCCCGTCACCCCGGCTCAGCAGCAGAACACGCTCGCCGGCCAGGTCGTCTTTGCCGTCCCCGTTGAAGTCGGCAGCACCAACGAATGACGTGTAAGAATCCCGAGCCAAATCCGTTCCAGCGACGCCATCCGTCCGTATGGGGCGCCCGAAGTTCCCGGCGCCAGCATTGAGCAGCGTGTAGACCCCATCCATGGTTACCACCGCCAGGTCGCGCCGGCCGTCCCCGTTGAAATCTCCGGCGGCCACCATCACCGGGCGCTCGGGCACGAGAACGTCTCTGCGAAAGAAAACGGGCTGAAGAACATCGCTCTTCACGGCAGCCTCGATGATCGCCTTCGCGTCGTCCGGCAGCAGGTTCCGCTGTGCCACGAGCCGGTTCGCCGCTTGGCGAACCGCTTCGACGTAACCTGCGTGATTACCATAGCGTTCTTCGAGCGAGAGGCGCGGGTCCCCCACGGCGTCACGCTCGGCCCTGCTCCGGCGGAAGGGGATGTACGCCCCGGTGTTCTGGCAGAGTTCGCCTTCCGCGAATCCGGCTCTTTGCAGATTCCATCCTGTGTAGGTTGCTATCGGCGCCTGCACGGCGGCAGGCCGCGTGCCCGCGACTTCATTCCCGTCTGCATCAACCTTCGGAACCAGAACTGCATATTTCTTATCCGGAATCGCCACGGGCTTGTCAGCGAGAATTCCGGTCATGTCCTTCGCATTAAAAGCCGAGCCGAAATCGACCAGGGGCAGTGCATTGATCCGGCCCGTATAGTTCACTCCGGGGATCTTCGGCCAGCCAATGTGCGGCGCATCGGGCTGCACCAGCGTTCCCTCGGCCAGCGTGGGGATCTGGCTCTGAGGCGGTTCCTTGTTCTCGAGAACCCACTGTTCCAGCGCCACGATAAGAGCGCGCTCATACGCCGACCAATCGTTCGGATTTGTGGCCTGTTGGCAGATGTTCTCACTCGGCGCCGAAGGCGCGGGTGAATGCTGGGTGCCCGCTACGAAATACATCCGCACATTTCGCGGAATCCACGCGTCGAATTGTCCCAAGACATCGGTCGTCTTCAGCGAGGCGCGCTGGTTCCAATATTCGCTGGAGCTAACGACGTCGATGATGTTCGGGCAACTTGCCGTTTCCATGCAACGCTCCAGGAGCCAGCCGTATCGGCCGGCCACGGTGTCAATTTCGGGCATCCAAACGAAAGGCGATTCCCAGCCCGGACGCAGATGCCCAAGCCGGACCGTCAGGGACAGCGTCGGCAGGCTGAACCGGACGTTTAGAGCGGTCCGCGTTCCGGCGCCGACAGGGTTCATGCCCTCGAATACACGGCGGCCCTGTTCATCGAGATTGAAGCCGAGTTGCAGAAAGGCTCGCGCCAGCTGGCCGCTCTGTGACTGGCCCTGCATGGCAGATACTTTGGTGGTTCCGCCAATCGGATTCGGGGTGCCGACGCTATCCTGCGAGTCATTTCGCAGGAATGACACGAGGTCACGGATGGCGGCGAGTCCGAGTCCCATTACCAGAGGATTCTTTGCCCGATAGCGAACGGTGTAGGCGTACCTAGGTTCCAGACCCGCACTCAAACAAATGCTTTCGACGCTTGGGATTCCAGGAAACGGGTGGGCGGCGTCGCAGCGGGCAAACGCCCAGTCCTCCCGCGGTATCTTGACCGGTGGATCATCCGGCCCGGTCTGGCGTGTCAGTTCCGAATCGGGCGCGTTCAGATCGACAGGATCGTACATGAAGAAGTCTCGGTTGGCCGTCCAGAAGAGTGTCGAAGGGCCTGGCTGTGTCACCTCGACGGAGAGCCACACCCAACCTGTAATCTCCTTCCCGTTCTCCGAAGCCGTCGGGACCGTCATCGTGTGCCGTAACGGATTGATTTTCTTGACGTCCGCTTGCCAGCCGCTCCAGACCAACGTGTAGCCGCGCTGCCGGGCGAGCGGCTCGATGCCCCAGGTTGGGGTTGCCCGGCTCAGAGGCCAACCCCGATTGACCACTTCGTAGAACAGCAAGCCGTTGCCCCCTTTTGGGGGCTTGAAGATCGTGAAATCCATCGAGTATTCGGCCATGCCTCGAGGGTTGACCGGGGCCAGCTCAATGTCCTGGATGATGGCGTTCTGTGGGTGGGTGGGGTCAACTTCACCGTAAGCGCGGCCGGTGATGGTCACGTACCCGTCGGAAGCAGGGGCTGACGTGCTTTGAATGTCAATTCTGACAATGCGGGCCTGCACAGGCACCGCAAGAATCAGACCGGCCATGAGCACTGCAACTGCGTACCAAATGAATCGACACATGTGGTTTTCCTCCTCTTCAGGCGGTATTCGCTCCACCCGCGATCAAGCATGAAGCAGTGCTAGCACTGGGCAAAACGGCAAGAAGCGACATTCCCGAAGTGACGTTTGTTGCCATAGGGGCGCCGTCATATCATACGGGATCGATTCGGGCGGATCGCGGAGCCTAGAATCAGGTAAGCGCATCCGGTTGTAAGGGTTGGCTTATGGCTACACTCAGTTCGCAGCCTCCGAAGGCCGTAAAGGCGGTGCCGTTCCCCGGCGACCGCCTGGATTCCTGGAAAGAAATCGCTCGCTTCCTGAACCGGGACGTCCGCACCGTGCAGCGCTGGGAGGAAACCGGCGGCCTCCCAGTCCACCGGCGCGTGCCGGGGCGGCTGAAGGGCAATCCGGTTTACGCCTATAAGGCGGAACTCGAAACCTGGCTTCGCGAGACACCCCCGCCCGTGGTGGAGAAAGAACCGGTGCCAAGCCCGGCGCCAACGAGCGCCCTGAAACAGCCGCAGGTGCTTTGGGTTGCTGGTGTGGTCGTCCTCCTGGCGGCCGGAGGCGCGATCGGCTGACGCTTCATTCGACGGCAACCTTCTATTCCTACTCTCCGCGTAGTGCACCTGACCAGCTATCCCGATCAGGAGCGACACCCGGCCTTTTCTCCGGACGGCAGGCAAATCGCCTTCGCCTGGAACGGCCCCAGGCAGGACAATTTCGATATCTACGTCAAACTACTGGACAGTGGCGAGCCGCTCAGGCTAACTACGGATCCGTTGTTGGACGGTTGGCCTGCGTGGTCGCCCGACGGGCGCCTGATTGCGTTTTGGCGATTGGTCCGCGGGACGCCGTACGTCGATGTGATGACCGTTCCCGCGCTGGGCGGCGCGGAACGGAAGATCCTGCAATTTCGCTGTCCTGTCCCATCCGAGGAGAAGTATCCAGGCCTCGCCTGGACGCCCGATGGCAGGTGGGTAATCGCCCCGTATTCGGCGGACCACGATGCCCCGGCAGGGCTGGCACTCGCGTCCATCGAGACATTGCATATCCGGCCCCTGACACGGCCACGCGCGGGCACAGGTGGGGACTGCTGCCCGGCTATCAGCCCGGATGGCAGGAGGCTTGCCTTCCTGCGCGTCGAGGGACGAGCCCAGAACATTTTCATTCTGCCGCTTGGTCCGGATTACCGCGCCGCAGAGGAGCCCAGGCACCTCACCAGCGAGCCCTTCGGGGCCGCAAACCCGATGTGGACGGGCGATGGCCGGGAAGTGGTCTACTTCGCCATGCGGGACGGCGTGAGGACGCTGCTCCGGGTTCCGCAGGATGGCTCCCGCCCCGCATCGCCGGTCGGATCTGTGGGGACGATTGGCGTTCAGTGGGCGATCTCGACCCGGGGCGACCGGCTGGCCTACGCCGACGGCGGAACCAACCCGGGGAACTGGCGAATCGGCCTTCCGGGGGGCGACGGCCTCAGCCGCATTCTGCCGTCCGGCGGCGCTGATCTGGCTCCGGAAATCGCGCCCGACGGAAAACGAATCGCCTTCGTCTCGGACCGCGCGCGAGGTTGGCGGGTCTGGGTCTCGGGCTCGGATGGCTCCAATGCGTTCGATATCGCCGGCGCGTATACCAGGGCCAGGCACGCTGGTCGCCGGACGGGAGCCAGATCGTGTTCGAATGCCGGAACGAAAGTAATGACGACATCTGTGCTGTCCCGGTGGGTGGCGGCGTGACACGGCGGCTGACACGACATCCCGCGACGGATCGCTTTCCAAGCTGGTCTCGCGATGGCCGGTCGATCTATTTTTCGTCTAACCGGTCCGGCTCGCTGCAGGTCTGGAAGGCGCCGGCGGATGGAACGGAAACCGGTGCCGTGCAGCTCACAAACGGCGGCGGCATCAGCCCGGTGGAGTCGGTGGATGGCGCGACTGTGTACTTTGGGAGGTAAGGGCCGCCGGGGACCGTTTGGCGCGGGTGCCCAAGGCGCGGGTTGCCCGCCGGCGCAGTGAGGTGTATCTTCAGGGTGCGGAGAATCGGACGCTGAAAGCTGCTTACGCCATTTCTTTGACTCTGTTTCTGGCCTGCCGGACCAGCACGTCCCAGGTAGCCACCGCGTGCCTGGAGGGCGTCATTCAGGACGCCTCGGGGGCGGTGGTTCAGGGCGCCAGAGTATCCGTGGTCAACACTCGAACCGAGGCGCGGGCCGAGACCACGGTGACTGCCGACGGCCTGTTCGCGTTTCCGTCCTTGCAGCCCAGCGTCTACACGCTCACCGTCGAGGCCGCGCGGTTCCGAACGGCGGTGGTTTCCAATCTCGAGCTGAATGTCGGCGATACGGTTTCCCAAGTCGTCAAGCTGGAGGTGGGTGCGTTCACCGAAACGGTGACGGTGGCCGCCAACGCGGTCCGCGTGCAAAACACCGATGCCCAGATCGCGCGCGCCATCACCCTGCGGGACATCGACGTGCTGCCGCAACTTGAGCGTGGGCCCATCCAGTTGGCGCTCTTCAACCCGGGCACCCAGATCGACCCGGCCGACAAGTACACATTGTCTCGCGTGAACGGCACTCGCCAGGGCTCCGCCAACTCCAAGGTGGATGGCATCGATGCCAACGACCCAGTCACGCCGCGCGTGCTGCTGGCAACTACCTTCACCAATTCGGATTCCGTCGAGGAGTTTCGCGTAGTCACCAGCGGCGGCAAGGCTGAGTATGGCCGCAGTGCCGGCAGCCAGATCGAGCTGATCACCCGCTCCGGCGGCAGCGCCTGGCATGGCAACGCGTATGAGTACCTGCGCAACACGGTTCTCAACGCCAACACATTCTTCAACAACTTGACCGGGCTGGACCGCCCGGTGTTTGTCCAGAACAGGTTCGGCGGCTCGCTGGGCGGGCCAATTCGCCATGATCGCACCTTCTTCTTCGCCAATTACGAAGGGCGGCGAACGGCTCAGCAGGTGGTCGCAAACCGGCTCGTACCGACGCCCGAAGCCAAGGCCGGCTTGTTTCGCTGGAAGTCCCCAGGCAGCTCACAGATCCAGACCTTCGACATTGTCCATAACGATCCACGCGGCAAGGGCATCGACCCGGCGGCGGCTGACATCCTCAAGCTGCTGCCCGATCCGAACAACTACGATTTGGGCGACGGCTTGAACTCCGGCGGTTTCCGCTTCAACGCACCCGCCGGGTCGTACAATGACCAGTTCACCATCAAGGCCGACCACAACCTCTCAAGCAGCCACCGCGTCTTCTTCCGCTGGACCTGGGGCCGTGGTTCCACGATCGACACCGTCAATAGCCGGGAGGCCCGCTTTCCTGGCCAGCCGGCGGGCACTCAGGGCGGCAACAGTTGGGCCTACTCGATTGGCTCCGATTGGGCGATCACCAGCCGTCTGGTGAACGAAATCCGTGTCGGTTACAACGTCTACGCGCGGGACTTCGCCTGCCCGGCGCGCCTGTCCGGTCCCATGCTGCTGGCCAACGCAACCTCTTGGACCGACCCGCTCAACCCGGACTTCGGGTCGAGCCGCCGTCCTCCTGTACGTCAGATCACCGACAACGTCACCATCGTCCGCGGCAGGCACACCTTCCGAGGCGGCCTGGAGTGGCGCCTCACCAATCAATGGTCTTCCAGCAGGAACGGAATCTACCCCAATGTTTATTTCGCAAATACCTTTGGCGCCGCGCCACCTGCCGTGCAAGGACCCGGCGGAAACATCTCGCCGGCGGATCGGAAGCGCTTCGAGAACCTCTACAACGACCTGCTGGGCCGCATGAGCCAAGTCACAGAAGCCTTCTACAGCGACCTGGAAAGGTTCCAGCCCGCCGGTACCCCGCGTGTGCGCGATCAGAGGTTCCACGAATACGGCTACTTCTTCCAGGACGACTGGAGGCTCCATCCCCGGCTGGTCCTGAATCTCGGCCTGCGCTACGAGTTCTTCGGCGTGCCCTTTGAAGCCAACGGCATCCAGGGCACTGTGGACAAGGCCGGCCTGATCAATCCAGCCGCCCACATTGCGGATCTCACCGTCGAGCGCAGCAGCCGCTGGTACAACAACGACTGGAATAATTTTGCTCCGCGGGTTGGCTTCGCCTGGGACCTCAGCGGGGACGGCAAGACTGCCCTCCGCGGGAACGGGGGCGTCTTCTATGACCGTCTCATCGGCTCGACCAGTAGTTTCGTGGATGGGAACACTCCCGGATTCTCACTGGCCTCATCCTTCTATCCAAATGCGCAACCTGGCGCCGACGTTCGTGTCAGCGACCGCATCCCATTGCCCCAGCAGCCCGCCGCTCCCATACTGCGCCCACCGGCCGACCGCTCCGGCGGAACCCTTGCACTGTTCGCCCCTAATCTTCGCACCGGCTACGTAGAGCACTACAGCCTCACTCTCCAGCGCGAGGTCTCGCGAAATACGGTCGTCGAGGCCGGGTACGTGGGCACGCATGGCATCAAGCTCTTCATGCAGCTTGACCTCAACCAGCCGCGCATTTACGAGGACTTCCTGGCCGATTTCCGCGAGCTCCAGGCTTTTGGTGCACGCGCCACACCTGTTCCCGCCTCCAACACGCTCGTCCGCATGTTCGGCTCACCTCAAGCGGCTATCTCGGGCATTGGGGCGAACATCATCGCGCAGGGCGCAGTTGGCAATGCCGCCGACGCCCTCGATACGACTAAATATGCCCTCTACGCCAACGCGGGCGTGTTTGGTTTCTACCTGCGCAACTTCCCCCAGTTCGGTAAGGTTGTCGTCGGCGGCAACGACGGCCGCTCCTATTACGACTCTTTCCAGTTGAGCCTGCGCCGGCAAGCCGGCGCGCTCAAGTTCGTGGCCAACTACACCTTCTCGAAGTCCATGGACAACATCTCGACCGAGGGCACCACCTTCACCAGCCCCATCGACAATTTCAACGTGCGGCTCAACCGCGCCCGCGGCGACTATGACATCCCGCACGCGTTCAATTCGACCTTGATCTACACGCTGCCAATCGGGAAGGGACGGCGGTTGGCCGGTGGCTGGGATGTCGGTCTGCTCACCATCTGGCAGAGCGGGCGCGTGGTCAGTTATCTTTCCGGTATCGCGACGGGTCCCACCACCAACAGCAGCTACGCCAACTACACCGGCGACCGCGGCATCGGCCAGGTTATTCGCAGGGGCGACGGCGTGTACTGGCTCACTCCGCAGGAAATCGGCCGGTTCTCCTACCCCGCCGCGGGCGAGATCGGGACGGGCGGCCGCAACGCGTTCCGCGGTCCGCGTTTCTTCAACGTGGACATGTCGCTGGTGAAGAAGTTCAAGATCGCCGAGCGGCACGCGATCTCGTTCCGTGCCGAGGCCTACAATTTGTTCAACAACGCCAGTTTTGCCACGCCGAACGCCAACCTGGCGACTCTCGCTTCTTTCGGTAAGATCGCGGCCACCATCGGCAACGCGCGCATTCTCCAAATGGCTTTGCGCTACGACTTCTGAGGGATGCCGGCTACCGGAAATTCTCGACCATCTGCAGGTCGCCCGACCCGTTCTCCGCCGCCACGAACAAGAGCCAGCCATCGTCCGGTGAAACGCTCAGGCCCTGCCAGAACATCTTCTCGATTCGGCGGATGCGCTCCGGTTTGCCCGTGGAGAACCGGTACAGCCATAGCTCAAACCAATGTAACGGGTCTGACGATGAAGCGTAGTAGATGCCCTGCGCGCCCACCGCGAAGTTCAGGGACCGGCGTCCATTGACGCGGAAATCGCCCACTTGGCTTTCCTCACCGCCTCCCACCAGCACTTTCCAGATACTCGCCGATGGCCCTTGCCTCGCAAAGTACACGGTCGTGCCATCCACCGACTCCACCGGGCTGATACCGCCACCTTTGGTGAGCTGCACTGCTCCGGTTTCGGTTCCATCCGCCGGCGCCTTCCAGACCTGCAACGAGCCGGACCGGTTGGATGAGAAGTAGATCCACCGGCCATCGCGTGACCAGCTTGGAAAGCAATCTCTCGCGGGATGTCGTGTCAGCCGCCGCGTCACGCCGCCACCGGCCGGCATGGCACAGACATCGTCATTGCCTTCGTTCCGGCATTCGAACACGATCTGGCTCCCATCCGGCGACCAGCGCGCCTGGCCCTGGTATAGTCCGTACGCGCTGGCGATATCGAACGCGTTGGCGCCATCCGAGCCCGAGATCCAGACCCGCCAGCCTCGCGCGCGGTCGGAAACGAACGCGATTCTTTTCCCGTCGGGCGCGATCTCCGGAGCAATATCAGCGGTGCTGGACGGCAGAACGCGGCTCAGGCTGTTGCCTCCAGGAAGCTCGACTCGCCAAATCCCCGGGCTGGTCCCGGCATCCGCATAGGCCAGCCGGTCCCCCCGGGTCGAGATCGCCCAGTGAATGCCAGTCGGTCCCATAGATTCGACCGGCGATGCGGGGCGCGAGGCGTCCTGTGGAACCCGAAACAACGTCCTCACGCCGTCCCGAATGGCCACATAAAGCACTTCGCGGCCGTCGCCGGTCCACATCGGGTTTGCGGCGCCGGAACTCTCCCTGGTGAGTTGCGTGGGCTCCGCCGCGGGCCGGTAATCCGGACCCAGGGGCAAAATGAATATGTTCGGGGTTCGTCCTTCGGCGCGCAAAAAGGCAAGCTTCCGGCCGTTCGGGCTGATTGCCGGGCAGCAGTCCCCAGTCGTGTCGGCGCGTGGCCGTGTGAGCGGCCGGATTTCCAGAGTCTCGATGGAGGCGAGCGCCAACCCGGCGGGAGCATCCGAAGCCGTCGCGTACGGTGTGATGATCCATTTGCCGTCGGGCATCCAGGACAGGCCGGGGAACTTCTCCTGGGACTGTACGGGGCAGCGAAATTGCAGGATCTTTCGTTCCGCGCCGCCCAGCGCCGGCACGGTCAGCACATCGACGTAGGGCGTGTCGCGCACAAATCGCCAAAACGCAATCAGGCGCCCATCCGGCGACCAGGCGGGCCAACCTTCCGTCGTCGGACCGGTGGTGAGCCTGAGCGGCTCGCCGCCATCCAGGAGTTTGACGTAGATGTCGAAGTTGTCCTGCTTTGCGCCGTCCCAGGCGAACGCGATTTGCTTGCCGTCCGGAGAGAAGGCCGGGTGGCGCTCCTGCCCGGGATAACTGGTCAGGCGCACGACCCGGAGGGGGTGAACGGAAGGTTGCCGTCGAACAAAGCGCCAGACGGTCGCACCTCCGGCGGCCAGAAGGAGGACCATGACAGCCACCCAAAGCACCCGCGACCGTTTCCGGAAGGTGTTTACGGCCGGACTCGGTTCCGCTTCTGTCTCCACCGCGGGGGGTGGAGTCTGGCGAAGCCAGGTTTCGAGTTCCGACTTATAGGCGTAGACCGGATTGCCCTTTAGCCGCCCCGGCGCGCGCCGGTGGACCGGGAGCCCACTACTCTCTTCCCAGCGCTGCACGGTGCGGACGTCCCGGTTCAGGTATCGGGCGATGTCTTTCCAGGAATCCAGACGCTCGCCGGGAAAGGACACCGCCTTTGCCGGCTTCGGAAGCCGTGAATCGGGTGTAGCCATAGGCTTACCCTCACAATCGCATGCACATACCTGATTTTAGGCCAGTGATCGGCCTGAATCAATCCTGGAGACGGTGCGATGCGGCGTGGCAAGAAACGTCACCGAGGTTTTGCCGTTTCTTGCCGCTTTACGCAACGCAGCCACCGGGTCATGCTTCTTGGAGGATGGACCATGGGCCATTGTGGCTGGAACAGGTGCCAGCCTGGAAAAAAGGAGGCAAAACCAACATGCGTCGCTTCATTATGTACACCGTCGCGATCGCTCTCATCGGTGTGGTTTCCGGCGTAGCCGCGGAGCCGCAACAATCCCGTGCTTTTGGCCGTTGGGGCCAAGTCTGGGGCACGTGGGTATGGACAATCAATAACCAGCTCCCGGCCCTCGTCACTCTGCATATCGACGGGACCGTCAGCGTCTCGGACGGTAGAATGTTCGGCGGCTTGCAGCCCAACTCCACGATCCGGCTCACTCCGTTGCATGGTGTTTGGGAAAGAACCGGCTTCCAGAGCATCGGCGGTACCAGTCTCTATCTCCTTTTTGACGCGACAACGGGAGTTCTGCTGGCGTGGGGGAGATCGCGGGTCTCCATCACATTCGCCGACGATTTCGACCATTTCCAAGGCAAGATGTTCGTGGAAACGCTGCCGTGCGCTGCCGGGCCGCCCGTGAGTTGCCCCGACCCCCTGGCTGCCGGGGCGAAGTGGGTGCCAAACGCGAACGTCCCGGCAGATGGATTGCCGATCTCGGCCACCCGCCTCGAGCGCGTGCCAGCCGGACCGCTGCCATAGGAGCAAGCACGGCGTCGGCCTCCTGGGTTGCACCGCGAGGCACAATCAACCAAAGAAGGCCTCAACGTATGATTTTGGAGCAGAAATTAGTGGCGAATGGAGGTAGTATGCGCTGGACTATCCTTGTGCTCGCGTTCCTGACGTGGGCGGCACCATTGCCGGCCCAGACGCTCCAAGGCGTCAAGGCGATTGCCGCAAGCAGCGACACCAGCTTCGCCCTGCTATCCGATGGGACGGTGTGGGCATGGTGATCTGGTGGGTTGGCCGATGGAGCGTTGACGAACCGCGCCGTACCGGTACAAGTAACCGGCCTCACCAATGTGGTGGCGATCGGTCAAGGTCTGGCCGTGAAAGCCGATGGAACTGTCTGGGAATGGGGAGCCAACTTGGACCCCTCGGGCAACCAGGCGGCCCTCAACTCACCGGTCCAGGTGAACGGGCTTAGCGGAGCCGTCGCCGTGGCGGGTGGCTTGCCCTCGAGTCTGGCACTGAAGAGCGATGGGACGGTGTGGGCGTGGGGACTCTTCGGAATGGGTCTGTTCGGCGAGGGACTGATCTTTGCCCATACGCCGACCCAGGTGAGCGGGCTCACCGAGGTGGTGGCGGTCGCCGAGGTATTCTCACACGGCTTGGCGGTGAAACGTGACGGGACCGTCTGGGCGTGGGGATATAACAACGACGGCGTGATGGGCGACGGATTACCAATACTCCCCGCCTCGACACACTCGTGGAGCGGCTCGACGCCCGCCCAGGTAAGCGGGCTCTCCGGGATCGTGGCGGTCGCCGCAGGTTACGGACACAGTTTGGCGTTAAGCGGCGATGGGACCGTCTGGTCATGGGGATTCAACGGACATGGCCAGTTGGGCGATGGAACAACCCAGACCCGGACGACGCCGGTGCAGGTAGTCGGACTTACCGGCGTGGTCAAGATCACTGCAGGCGATGCGCACAGTATCGCGGTGAAGCGTGACGGCTCGGTTTGGGCATGGGGAAGTAACGCGGCCGGCCAGTTGGGCGACGGAACAACCACGGACCGCCTCACACCTGTCCAGGTGAGCAGTCTGAGCGGAATCGCGGCGGTCGCCGGGGGGAGGCTTCATAGCCTGGCGTTGAAAGACGACGGGAACGTTTGGGCATGGGGACGCAACGACGTCGGCCAGTTGGGCGACGGAGTGCTACTGCCCACTTCGGGATTGGGGCCGCTCGCGGTTGGCGGCGTGACCGGCGTCGCGAAAATCGCCGCGGGAGACCATCACAGCCTGGTGCTGAAGGACGATGGGACGGTCTGGACGTGGGGAGCAAACGACGACGGCCAGTTGGGCGATGGCACTCAAACTCCATGGGCTTTCGGGGGCCGGTCGAAGCCGATGCCGGTGAGCGAACTCGCCGGCGTAGTGGCCATCGCAGGGAGTGACCGCCTCAGTCTGGCGGTCACGGGTGACGGCGCGGTTTGGGAGTGGGGATTCAACGTCGCCGGCACCGAAGATGGAAAGACGACGCCTGTATTGAGGCCGAGGCCGGTTCGGCTGAGCGGACTCAACGGGGTCGTTTCGGTCGCCAGCGGGCCCAGCTACAGCCTGGCAGTGAAGGGCGACGGCACCCTTTGGGAGTGGGGCGGGTTCGAGTACGGTGACCCATACAGCGAACCAACGCCGGTTACGGGACTCAACGAAGTGGTGGCGGCGGCCGCTACTTTCCCCCGGAATCTGGCGTTGAAGCGGGACGGAACAGTCTGGCAGTGGAGAGGAGGACTTGCCCCAGTACCGGAGCAGGTGGACGCGCTGACGGGCGTCGTCGCGGTCGCGGCAGGCTGTTCCGGGTACTGGTGCATTTTCCCCCACAGTCTGGCGCTGAAGGGCGACGGGACGGTCTGGGCTTGGGGAGACAACGAAGCCGGCCAGTTGGGAGACGGAACGACCACCGGACGCACGACGCCGGTGCAGGTGAGCGGGCTCAGCGAGGTGGCGGCGGTTGCCGCACGCGCTGGCGACGTCCACAGTGTCGCCTTGAGAAGCGACGGGACTGTCTGGGAGTGGCCGGCCGCGGGCCGCTTGACGCCCATGCAGGTGGATGGACTCATTGAGGTCGTGGCGGTTGCCGAAGGAGGCGGGCACAGCTTGGCGCTGAAGCGCGATGGAAGCCTCTGGGCGTGGGGCAACAATGTGGCGGGCCAGTTGGGCGTTGAGACCATCGAGGTCCGGACGACGCCGGTACAGGTGGTTGCCCCGGCCAAGGAGTAAACCGTCGCGGAGTCGTTCGTGGATCTGAATATAATCCCCAACGAGGCGCCAACAAGAATGCCCAAAAATTCAGTTGTTGAATCCTATCGATGGCTTCCGCAGTATTACGACGAGATTTTTTCGTCTAGAGATCCGCTTGAGGTGGCGCGTGAGCACATCCTTCGCCGCATATTACCCGATGTCGAAAGCGCTTGCGATCTAGCCTCAGAACTCCTATAGCACAGCTTGTAACACGGTGTCACAATACACAACTCAAAGGAGTTGTGGAAGTAATGCTGTTCAATAATTATCGTTAATATCGTGCCGATTTGCGCGGCCGTCTGAACAACTCGCTGGGGTTGTCCCCTCGAGTGAGACAAACAGTTAAGAGACTGTTTACCGCTCGATGATAAATCATTCCGTTCGATGCGGCAATAGTTTTATGCTGATGATGTCGGTGAAGCGGAGATGGGCAATGCTGGCGAGCAACCCATCGAGGAATAGCCGACCGGAACTCATCGCGGACGATGGGCAGGGCGCGCGCCTTCCAGAGCGTCCTATAGCCTGGCCCGGACCCGATGAT
>JAIQFL010000351.1 GCA_020073365.1 Terriglobia bacterium
GATCGACACCACACCTACGGTTATGCCGCTGAACGAGTTGCGGCCGATCGACATTCAACTCGTGCGGCGAACGGCCGATGAACCCCTTTTCCAAAGCCTGATGGAAGAGCATCACTATCTGGGCTACGAGCAACCGGTGGGTGAGCACCTGAAGTATCTGATCTGGGCACAGGGGAGACCGGTTGCCTGCATGGCATGGAGTTCGGCTCCCAGGCACTTGGGAAGCCGCGACCGGTTCATCGGCTGGAGCGGCGAAGCGCGGCGGCGCAACATCCGGTGGATCTCCTACAATACGCGGTTTCTGATTCTGCCGTGGGTGGCGGTACCCCATCTGGCCTCACACATCCTTGGTCATATGGCCCGCCGGCTGTCTGAGGACTGGGAACAACGCTACGGTCAACCGATCTATTTCCTGGAAACCTTTGTCGATCCGGGCGCGTCAGATTGCGGACCTGGTGCTCGTCCTCAACCAGAAAGGATGGTCCCGGTGGCGGCCAAATCCTCCGTTTCCCCGCTGCCGGGGCGGCGCTCTTCCGCGGCTTCAACCGCAGCCGGAAGGTAGATCTTGAACACCGTTCCCTGGCCGGGCACGCTGTAGACCAGAATTTCGCCGCCGCTCTGCTTCACAATCCCATAGACGATCGAAAGTCCCAACCCCGTGCCCTTGTCCTTTTCCTTGGTGGTGAAGAAGGGCTCGAACAGCCGCGAATTCGTGCGGGCGTCCATGCCGGTTCCGGTGTCGCTGACGGCCAGCATGACATAACGGCCGGCCGCGACCCCAAGGTGCGTCGTGGCATACTCCTCGGTCAGTTCAACGTCGGCGGTCTCGATGAGGAAGCTGCCGCCGTTCGGCATGGCGTCTCGGGAATTGACCGCCAGGTTCATGATCACCTGGTCGATGTGAGAGGGATCTGCCTTCACCGGCGAAAGTACCGGGGCCAGCCTGGTTTGGAGCTCGATATCTTCGCCGATGATCCGCCGCAGCATCTTATCGATATGCCGTACCTCCTGGTTCAAATCCAGGACCCGGGGCACCGACACCTGGCGGCGGCTGAAGGCCAGGAGCTGGTTGGTGAGGGCGGAGGCCCGTTCCGCAGCCTGGAGCACCTCCAGGGCAAAGTCGAGCGCGATAGCGTCGTCTTTCACGTGCTCGCGCAACATTTCGTTGTAACCCAGGATCACCGTCAACAGATTGTTGAAATCGTGCGCGACGCCTCCCGCCAGGCGGCCTACGGCTTCCATCTTCTGCGACTGGACTAACTGGCTTTCCAGATCGTGGCGGCGCTTCATCTCCCACCGCAAGTCCTCGAGAGCGTGCTCCAGCGAGCCGGCGGCCAGTTTTTGCTCTTCGGCCAACTGCCGGTACATCGCTTCGCTCTGGACCAGTTCTCCCGTGCGGCTGGCCACGTGTCCTTCGAGCTCCGCATTCATCTTGCGGATCTCGTCTTCGGCCGCGCAGCGCTCTTCGATTTCCTCGGCCAGTTGTGCCGGGCTCGGGATGCGGATCAGGGTCGGCATCATCTGCCCCAGCATCGCGAACGTGGCGATCGAGGCCATCGCGGTGATCGCTTTCACCACGCCATCCAGCCGGTAGACCGGATTCCAGACCGTCACGGCGCCCAGCAGATGAGTGGTGCCGCAGGCCAGGATGAACATTCCAAAGGCCACGAAAATCCAGTTGAAGCCGATGTCGCGGCGCTTCCTGGTGAAGTAGAAAAGCAGAAAGGGAATGAGATAGTAGGCCAGCGCGATAAGTCCATCCGAAACGACGTTGAGCCAGAGGACGGCCGAATCCTCCAGAAAGCACATCTTGTGCGGCATGAAATCGTTCGCGAAGAGTTTGCCGAAGAATTCGATCACCCAGATTCTCCCGCTTCATAGGTTTAGCACGATGCAGGTGGGGCAGCTTTAGCTTGCCAACCTCGCAGGATGTGATTTCCAGGGCACGCTAAAGCATCGCTAAAGCATCGCTAAAGCATGCCCCAAGTCCTCCGGACCGGTTTAAACTGTAGATAGGAGCACCAGGTGCACTCCCACGCACACAGTCATAACGGAGCCACGGGCAGCGTTTTGCGGTGGTCGCTGGCCGCCATGCTGTTGTTTGTGGCCGTCGAGGTGGCGGCCGGAATCAAGGCCCATTCTTTAGCCTTGATCTCGGATGCCGGCCATAACTTCACCGATGCGTTGGCCTTGCTCCTGACATGGTTCGGCTTCTACCTGCAGTCCAAACCCGCCGACGAAATCAAGACCTACGGATACCACCGTGCCGGCGTGCTTTCCGCGTTCGTCAACGCGTTGACACTGGTCGCGCTGGCAGCCTGGATTTTCTACGAGAGTGTCGACCGGCTGCGCCACCCGCAACCCGTCCACGAAGGCATCATGATCGCCGTAGCGGCGCTGGGGTTGGTTCTGAACGGCGGCGTCATGCTGGCCCTGCGCAGCGCCAGCCATCACGATATCAACATCCGCAGCGCGTTCGTTCACATGCTGGGGGATGCCCTGGGATCCGTCGCCATCATAGCGGGCGCCATGGCCATCCAGTACACCGGTTGGCTGGGGGTTGACCCGACACTCTCGATCCTGATCGGTATCCTGATCGTCTGGACCGCTTGGGATATCATCCGGGAATCGCTGAACATTCTGCTGGAGGGTTTGCCGCGCGGCATCCGCTTGCAGGATGTTACTTCGGGGATGCGAGCCGTCGCCGGCGTCCTGGATGTTCACGATCTGCACATCTGGAGCCTCGGATCGAGCACTCACGCGCTAAGCTGCCATGTCCTGATCGAAGACGTTCCCCCCTCCGCCAGCGACACCATCCTGCGACGCCTGAACGCCATGCTGGCCGAGCATTTCCACATCTCCCACACCACGGTTCAGTTCGAGCATGTCAGTTGTGCCATATCCGAGAACGGCTGCGCCATTCCCGTCCACCTCGGCGACCACGAAGGACACCATCATCACCCTCACTGATGCGCTCAACAGGTAGGACGTCCTTCCTACCTTCCCGTTACTTCTTTCCGTTAACCAACGGCGTACTATTCAGCCTCCTACGGCTGTTGTATATTCCAAGGCGTCCCCCTCCGTTTCAGGGGCCGTCTACTCGAACTTATGACATCAGCCAAAAGTGCTCTGGCAGAAGAGGTGCGACCGGTTCCCCGGCCCGTGATTCCAGACCGGATAGAGGATTTGGGCATTCGCCGGGCTTTGGTGAGCGACCTGGTCCTCCGGTTCCTGTGGCTCCACGGCTCGGCTACACTGTCCGCCCTCCATCAGACCCTGAAGCTCTCCTTCCCGCTGCTCGAGACGCTGTTCCACCAGTTCCGGCAGCAGCAACTGCTGGAAGTGAAGGGGATGGTGGGGAACGACTATGCCTTTACACTCACCGCCGGGGGGCGCGTGCAGGCCACCGCGCGGAACGAGGTATGCCAGTACGTAGGCCCGACGCCGGTCTCGATCCAGCAATACCACGCCGTGGTAACTTCCCAGGCGGCGCAAGTGCGCCTGGGGCGCGAGAGTCTGCGGCAGGCGTTTAGCGACCTGGTTCTGCCCGACGGGCTGTTGGATCAGCTCGGACCTTCCCTCATCAGCCATCAATCCCTGTTTCTCTATGGCGGCACGGGTAACGGCAAGACCAGCATCGCCGAGCGGATCCTGCGAATCTACCACGACACCGTGCTGGTTCCCTATGCCGTCGAAGTGGACGGCCATATCATTACCGTGTTCGACCCGGTGGTCCACCGGTTGGCGCCCTGCGACGATGAACTGCTCGATCCGCGTTGGGCGGTTTGCGAACGGCCGTGCATCACCGTGGGCGGCGAGCTTTCCGGCCCCATGCTGGAACTGCGGTTGGACGAGAGTACCAAGGTGTTCATTTCGCCCTGCCAGATGAAGGCCAACAACGGCATCCTGATCATCGACGATTTCGGCCGCCAGGTGCTCGCGCCCCGCGACTTGCTGAACCGGTGGATCGTCCCCCTGGATCGCAGGGTGGACTACCTGACGCTGGCTTCCGGTATGAAGTTCCAGGTTCCCTTCGAGCTGATGGTGGTCTTCTCGACGAACCTGGATCCGTACGATCTGGCCGATGAAGCCTTTTTGCGGCGCATTCAGACCAAAGTGCTGGTGGAAGCTGTCAGCGACGACATCTTCGATCGGATCTTCCAGCGCGTCATCCAGGCCAACCAGGTAGGCGCCGAAGCGGGAGCCGCGCCATACTTGCGCGAGCGCTGCTGGGCTGCGGGAGCCAAGTGTCTGCGCGCCTGCTATCCGAGGGACATCTATCAGCTCGTGAAGGCCATCAGCGAATACGAGGGCCGTCCCGTGCGCATGACCCGCGCCAATATCGACCGCGCCGTGGCCCTGTACTTCGCCAAGACATCGGCAGTTAACTCCAATTGATGGCCTGATAGGCCAGAGTTTTCGGCGGTCTGTTCCCATGGCCTGAGGCTCGCGAAACTGCGCCCCCCGGGCCGCGCTGTTCCTGGCCGCGCTGAAAACAAGAGGGTTGACTCTGCACACCGCCTATCGATCCCCGGGCTGGCCACACAGCCGCACCGAGCGGGTCGCGGACGTCACCCCCCAAAAAGGTGGAAGGAGCGATATGCGGCGTGTGTAGCTTGATAAGATAACGTTTGGAAATGCTGAAGCGCTTCATCCTCTGGGACTACCCGCGCGGGAGCAGGCCGTATGATGTCATCGTCGGAGTCATCCTCGCGTTTATCTTTCTAACCCCGCGCGATTTCTTCCGCGATCAGCCCCGCATCCCCAAGGCCAGCCAGATCACCATGCTGCCCTCGGAAAACGGCAGTTCGCCGTTTTTCGTGGATGCTGAGCTTCTGAAGAATACCCCGGAGGGCCAGCGAACCGCCAGACTGACGGAGTTGCTGCAAAAGCGTACCAGCAACCGGCGCCTGAGGGTGATGCGCGTGGAACCGATTCTCGATTCGGAAGGCGAACTGCAAGGGTACATGGCATTTGCCCGGCTCTGATTCCGGCCGGCGCGCGGCACCGGCGTACTCCCCGGATGGAGGGCCTGCGTATCTAATAAAGGAGTCACATTTCATGCGCCTGCTTCGATTTCGGTTGGTGCTGCTCGGCACGGTTGCCGCCGCTGTAGGATCCCAGTTTGGCGCGTCGGCTGCGGATAATTCGCTGCAAGCGGTCTTCACACGGATGGACCAGGCATCCGTCAAGTTCAAAGGACTAAAGGCCGAGATGAGGAAGCTTTCGCACACCGCGGTGATTAATGAGGATAGCGTGGACACCGGGACCATCGTGGTGAGGGTGCCCAAGCCCCACGATCTGCATATGTTGATCGATTTCCAACAGCCCGACCAGAAAAAGGTTAAGATTGCCGGCACCAAAGTGGATATCTACTATCCGAAGACCGAGATCGTGCAGGAGATCGACCTCGGCAAGAACCACCGCTCCCAGGTGGAGCAATTCCTGCGGCTGGGATTCGGCAGTAACTCCAAGGACCTGCTGGACGCCTATTTAGTTACGCTGGGCGGACCCGAGACGATAGCCGGTGAACCCACCACGCGCATCGAATTGGTTCCGAAGGCCAAGGATTTGCTCGCGCAGTTTCCGAAATTTGAGCTCTGGATTTCCGACGAGACCGGCATATCGGTGCAACAGAAGATGTATCAGCCCGGCGGAGACTACTCGCTGGCCACCTACACCAAGATGCAGGCGAACATCAGCATTCCCGAATCCGCCGTAAGCCTGAACCCGCCAAAAGGTGTGCGTTGGGAGTACCCCCAGAAGTAAGGGTTGAGCCACAGCAGCGATGAAAACCAAGACCAGTTCGTACAGGCTTCAGTATCTCGATTGGGTGCGTGGCCTCGGCGCAGTGATCATGCTCCAGGGTCACGTGTTCGATTCGTTTCTGAAGCCCGACCAGCGGGATGGCGGGCCTTTCGTCCTGTCCCAGTTTGTGGGGGGTATGCCCCCGGCGATTTTCCTGTTTCTGACGGGTGTGACGCTGGCGTTCCTGATGGACACCACGGAGCGCAAGGGGCTGCCGCCCTGGGAGCGGATGACCACGGCGTTTCGCCGTTCCGGTTATCTTTTCTTTCTGGCGTTCGCTTTTCGGATTCAGCTTTGGGCATTTAGCCAGCCCGCGCCATGGACGGACCTGTTCCGCGTAGACGTTCTGAACTGCATGGGCTTCGCCATCGCCGTGCTGTCGGTGATGGCCCTGTTCCGCACCGTGGAGCGTGCCCGCCTGTGCGCCATTCTGGGACTCGCGATTGCGTTCGCCGCGCCGCTGATTTCGCAGATGGATTGGTCCGGCCTGCCCTGGATGGTGCGGCAGTATGTTATCCCCGACTACCGGTTCTTCGGCTTCTTCCCTTGGGCCGCCTACCTGGCGTTCGGTATGAGCGCGGGGAGCATCATCCGGGCCATCCCGCAGGAGGCTACCGAGCGCGCCATGCAATGGGCCGCGATTGTGGGCGGCGGCCTGATTCTGGCGTGCCAGTACGTTGCCGGCCTGCCGTATTCGATATATGCGAAATCGGAGTACTGGCTGAACAGCCCGGCGCAGATCCTGACGAAGCAGGGGGTCATGCTGCTGGTGCTGGCGCTGGCATTTCTCTGGACTCGCTACGGAGCCAAGGACGGATGGAGCTGGGTGCGGCAGCTCGGCACCACCTCGCTGCTGGTCTACTGGGTGCATATCGAGCTGGTATACGGCCGCTGGTTGTGGTTCTTCAAGAACGGTCTGACCGTGTTGCAGACCGTGGTGGCGGCCCTTTCCCTCATTCTGCTGATGCTGGCGATTTCGACCTTGAAGACCGAGCGCCACCGGTT
Source organism: Terriglobia bacterium (assembly GCA_020073365.1). GTDB lineage: Bacteria > Acidobacteriota > Terriglobia > Bryobacterales > Bryobacteraceae > JAIQFL01. The sequence goes on from JAIQFL010000351.1 coordinate 6,814, forward strand.
GGTAGCCATGCTGGCGGACCTGGGCTGGTGGTTCGGTCCGAAGCCGGAGCGGGTTCCGGGAGATTAGAGACGCCTGCCTGGTGGGGCGGACCCCCTTGGTCCGCAGCCGACCGTCCGGTCGGCGTCTTCGTCACGTCCTCAGTCCGCTCCAAACCCCTCCCCCGGTTCCCCTTGGTGCTACATTGGATATACGTAGGTTTCCTGTGGTCAAGAAGCTCACTAAGCACGGAAACAGCCTGGCTCTGGTGATCGACCGGCCCATCCTCGATCTTCTGAAGATCGACCCCGAAACGCCGCTGGACGTCACTACGGACGGCAAGCGCTTGATCGTCACGCCGGTCGAGGCGTCAGTCCGGCGTCAGAAGTTCGTCGCAGCGCAGGAGACGGCGCACAAGCGTTACGGGAAGGCCTTCAAGAAACTGGCTCAGTGAACCCGCCGGGAAAGCGATGGAACCCGTTTTCCTCACCCTCGACGAGGCTTTGGAGATTCACGAACAACAGGTCGATTTGTATGGCGGATCGCATGGCATTCGGGACACCGCCGGGTTGGAATCGGCCATCGCCACGCCTTATGCGACATTCGCGAGCGAGTTTCTTCACGCCACCATTCCAGCGATGGCCGCGGCCTACCTGTTTCATGTCTGCCAAAACCACCCGTTCCTCGATGGCAATAAGCGCGCCGGCGCGAACGCGGCGATCACATTTCTGCTGATGAACGATTGGGAACCACTCTTCGGTGAAGACGAACTGGTTGACCTGGTTCTTTCCGTGGCAACTGGGGAGACTGATAAGCGGATGCTGACCGGTGTGTTCGAGTCGCGCTGCCGGCCGCTTCCAGCATCCTGATTCGGTGGGATAGGCCGTTTGGCCTGTCTCTGGCTGCAATGCCGCCGCACTGTCCAGCTCAACTCGTGGACGCTACCCCTTCCGCAGTGCCAGCACCGCGTTCAGGCCGCCGAAAGCGAACGAGTTCGATATCGCGTACTCTACCTGGGCGCAGCGGGCGTGGTTGGGGATCACGTCCAGATCGCAATCCGGGTCGCGCTCGTTGTAGTTGGCCGTGGGGGGCAGGACCCCATCGCGCAGGGCCAGAACGCTGGCCAGGCACTCCAGAGCGGCAGCCGCGCCCAGCGCGTGGCCGTGCATCGATTTCGTCGAACTGACAGCCAGCTTGCCGGCGTGCGGACCGAAGACGGAGCGGATGGCGGCGGTCTCGGTGACGTCGTTGGCCGGCGTTGCCGTGCCGTGGGCGTTGATGTAGCCGATCTGCTCGGGCGCCAGACCGGCGTCGCGCAACACCGCCCGCATGGCGCGCGCGGCGCCTTCGGCGGACGGTTGCGTGATGTGGCACGCGTCGGCGGACATGCCAAACCCCACAATCTCGGCGTGAATGCGAGCGCCCCGGGCCCGCGCGGCATCCAGCGGCTCCAGCACCAGCATGGCGGAGCCTTCGCCCAGAATCATGCCGCGGCGGTCCTTCGAAAAGGGGCGGCAAGTGTCCGGCGAGACCACCCGCATGGCCTCCCACGCCTTCAGGATTCCAAAACTGAAGGGCGCTTCGCTGCCGCCCGCGATGGCGAGGCCGGTCATGCCGCTCCGCACCATCCAGAACGCCTGGCCAATGGCATGGCCGGCGGACGAGCAGGCCGTCGAAATCGTGAAACTGGGTCCCGTGATTCCGAACTCCATGGAGATGTGACTGGCGCCGGCGTTGGCCATGGTCTTCGGAATGGTCAACGGGTGTACGCGGTTGTGGCCCAGCTTATAGACCTCCTGGAAACCAATATCCTCGGTGCTCTGGCCGCCCACACACGACCCCGTGACGATGGCGGCGGTCTCGCGCAGCTCGGGGGTCCACTCGATTGCGGAGTCGGCGACGGCTTCGCGCGCGGCGATCACGGCGAACTGGGCGAAGCGGTCCATGAAATCCGCGCGGCGATCGTCGAAGTAAGGCTGATGGCTGTAGCCCTTCACTTCGGCGCCGTTCCGGAAGCGCATCTGGGAGACATCGGTGGATTCGATGGGGCCGATCCCGGAGCGACCCTGGCGGAGCGATTCCGCGAATTCCGCGGTGTTCCGGCCGAGAGCGGAGATCGCGCCCACACCGGTGATGGCAACGCGCCGCATGCGCTACTGCTTGGCGGCCGCGCCGGACTTGGCGGCTACCAGTTTCTCTACGCCCTGGCACATCTGCCGGACGTTGCGAACGCTGCGTACGTCGTCGTCGGGAATGCTGATATCGAACTCATTTTCCAGGGCGAAAAGGATTTCCACGGCATCCATGGAATCGATTCCTACCTGTTGGAACTCACTGTCGATGGTGATCGTTTCGAGCGGAATCCGCTTGGAAGTGGCGATGACTTTCAACACTCGCTGGACTAATTCTTCGGACATAGTAGTCGGTGTACCGTTTCGAATCTGTAGCCCCGGTCCAACAGCATGGGCACCAGGCGCCGGACGGCTTCCACGGTCACGCCGATGTCCGGCCTGGCGCGGAGCTCGCGTCCATCATGAAGGCACAGGATAGCGCCGTTCGACACCCGCGGCGAAATCCGCTCAACGACGGCATCCGCCTTCCGACTCCAATCATAGCCGATTATGGTCCACATGACGCCGGTGAGCCGGAGGCGCCGCGCGACCGCGCCGATCCCGAACCAGCGCACGCCGAACGGCGCACGAAACAGATCGGGCCGTCGGCCGGTGTGAGCTTCAATGGTCTCCTGGGCCCGCCGCAGATCCTGTTCCATGAAACCGGGCGAGCGAAAGCAAAACAGCGGATGGGTGTGGCTGTGGTTGCCGATGGCGTGACCGGCCTGGTGGACGGCGCGGGCCACTGCGGGAAGGCGTTCGACGTTAGCACCGCACTGGAAGAAGGTTGCAGGGACCTGATAGCGCGCCAGGATGTCGAGGATTTCAGGCGTGCCTTCACTGGGACCGTCATCGAAGGTGAGCGCCACGGCGCGTCGGTCGCGAGGTCCACGCCAGACCGAGGGGCCGAAGACCGTAGCGGAGCGGCCGCGGACGCACCACGCCATGAAGGCGGCAGAGGCGCACACGGCAGCCGTTGCCAACCCGCGCTGGGTCAGTTGGTCCATGGAAATTCTATTGTAAAGGAGTTGTGGGGCAAGTCCTCGACTTGGTCCTCGACCTGCCACCAACACAGGCCAGGTCGGGGAAGGCCTTCCGTGCGTTGTAATTAAAACTTTCGCCGTTCGCCGACCCTAGAATCAAAAGGCGGCGAAACCTCTTGGAGACTACATATTGTTTTTATAATTCCCCTGTATTCATGTGTTTCCATGAGACTTAAAGTTCGCCAAGGAGACCTAAAGTTTCGCCGGATGGTAAAAGATGAAGACAAGTTTTCTATCTGAACTGCAACTGGGGTTCTCAGAAGGTTGCGGCGGCGAACTTTCGCCGGATCTTGACTCTAGGGTTCCGCGAACGGCGAAAGATATGTTCGTCGATAAGTTCCCGCCCGCGCCTTCAGTTCGAGAAAATGCAAAAACAAAACAACACTCTCAGTTTGGCACAGGTTCGCCGGAGCCGGAAGGTTGAATTTGGTTAGGTTGTGTTGCAAACAAAGGACGAATCTATAAAAAATGGCGGGTATTTTTCGGATTTGGTACCATGGATTCGTATGAAAAAACGGCAGGTGGTGAGCATGATCCGGGTATCCACTCCAGGTCAAGCGACCGACGACAGGAAGGGCTTGAATCGCCAACGCGAGGATATCGCGGTTTTCCAAGACAGTTACGGTTTGGAGATTAAGAGGCAATTCGAAATCGTCATGAGTGGTACCGATGTACACCGTACACGGGACTTTCACACGATGCTTGAAGTGTTGAAGCGGCCAGAGATTGCCGGTGTGGTGGTGCCGTCGATAGATCGGTTGTCCAGAGATCACCGATTATCATCAATGGCGTTGTTCAAAGTCTTTGAGGAAACTGGTAAGTTCCTTTTTTGTGACCTCGGCGAAATGGACTTGAACAATCCGCAACATACGCTAATAATCTGGATCATGATCAATCAAGCGGGCAATGAACGCAAGGCGATCAAACACCGGACTCTCAATGCGAGAGAGAAAATGCGGCTCGATCCAAAGACCAGCATTGATAAGAGGCCTAAAGGCGTCGTACACAAGCGCGTGAACGAGAAAATCAATTATGGCGAATTCGAGTACGATGATTATGCCACCATGAAGATACTGCCCGCGTTCAACCGGCTGCTCAAAGGTGATACTCTTTTCACCATTACCGAAGAACTTGGTTTCCCTTCCGTTCCCGCGTTGCGATACACACTAAAGAATCGTTGGTGGATTGGGTACAAAACCAGACTACACAAAATCATTGACCGGGTATGGAGTCCCGAAGATGAAAGGTGGGCAGGCGGAAAACGGGTACTTCATGATAAGCCGATTGTTGAAAGAACCAATCTGGCCGATACTCCCCTAGTATCACCCGCAGTCTTCGAACGCGTTCAGGAACTTTTAGCCATCAATCATGATACGCACATCAAGAGAAAAACCCGTTTGAACGATTTCCTCGCAGCCGGTCTCCTGTTCTGCAAATGTGGAAGCAAAATGTATCACAAGAAGCGTCGAGGGGGCCGTAACCTCGGGGGTCACCCAAAACCGGCCATAGAGGGTCACTTCAAAACCGGCCAACGATAACCATCATTCAGGACGTTGATTTCGACACGAGGGCAGGTACCCTCGGTCGATGTGAGCAATGTCTTGAACGAGGAAAAGAAACAGCAAGTTATCGCTTTGGGGCGGCTTGGCTGGTCGCTGCGGAAGATTCAGAAGACCACCGGGG
>JAIQFL010000012.1 GCA_020073365.1 Terriglobia bacterium
ACCGGCAGCGGCACTTCCACCAACATGAACGCTAATGAGGTAATCGGCCATCTCGCAAACGCCCACCCCAACGACCACGTAAACAGAGGCCAATCGAGCAACGATGTGATTCCCGCCGCCATGCACATCGCCGCCGCAGAATCTCTGGTCGCACGGTTGTTCCCGGCCATGCGACAGCTCGGTACATCGTTGGAACGTAAGGCTGCTGAATTCCACGACATCATCAAGATCGGGCGAACTCACTTGCAGGATGCGGTACCCATTCGCATGGGTCAGGAATTTAGTGGCTACGCCCGTCAGGTGGAAGCATCGCGTAAACGCATCGAGGCCGCGCTACCCGGCATCTATGAACTGCCTCTCGGCGGAACGGCTGTAGGCACCGGCTTGAATGCGCCGCCCGGGTTCGCTCGGGGAGCCATTGCCGAGATCGTGCGGCGCACCGGACTGCCATTCGTCGAAGCTCACAACCACTTCGAAGCGCAGGCCGCGCGCGATGCCGCCTGCTTCCTGAGCGGTGCCCTGCGCACCTATGCGGTTGCCCTCACCAAAATTGCGAACGATATCCGCTGGCTTGGTTCCGGGCCGCGCTGTGGTTTGGGAGAATTGAAGCTGCCAGCCGTCCAGCCTGGATCGAGCATCATGCCGGGTAAGGTCAACCCGGTGGTCGCGGAGAGCCTGCTGATGGTCTGCGCGCAAGTGATTGGCTATGACTCCGTCATCGTGTGGTGTTCGGCAGCCGGGAATTTCGAACTCAACGTGATGATGCCTGTGATGGCACTTGACCTGCTTGACGCCATCGAATTGCTTGCCGCCGGCACCAGTAACTTCGCAGAAACACTGGTAGACGGACTGGAGGCAGACCAGTCGCGCGCCGAAGGCTTCGTCGAACAATCGCTGGCGATGGGCACAGCGCTGACTGGTGAGATTGGCTACGAGGAGGCTGCCGTACTCGCGAAGGAAGCCTACGCCACCGGCCGCACGATTCGCGATGTGGCACGCGAAAAGTCAGGAATCCCGGAAGAACGTCTAAACTCCTTACTTAACCCGCAGTCGCAAGTGGGTGAGCAAGCCGAGAAGGGATGACGCCTGGTGGCCATCATGTTCCACCAGATAGGCGTTGGTCAGCACCAAGACCGACACGCGCCCTGATCTACCTGGACGCCATCCTGTATCTCAGCGGCGGAATCATCGGCACCGGCCACCATTGGTACTTCACAGGCCAGGGCACGCTCAACATGGGGCTGGCGTCGTGTTCCTCCGCTCCCGAAGTTGTGCCTCTAATGCTTCTGATTCTGGACGCCTGGGATTTCATCGAGCTGAGGAAGGGCGCACTGTGCCGGACCTCGTCCGAGAAAACAACGCTCAAAAGTCCTTCGTTTTTCCCGGATCAGCCGCAACATGGGCCATCACCAGACGTCACAGAACCTGAAGTGCGTCCGTTGCGTCTTGGGAGGACTGCACCACGTTGGTATTGAGGCGCTCGCGGATCAATTCGAGTACCGCATCCAGGAGTTCGTCTTTGCCTTCGAAGTGGCGACAGACCGCCGAAGGGACCAGCCCCACTCTTCGGGCGACCCGCGCCACACTGAGCCCTTCAGACCCTGGCTGGTGATCAGGCTTAACGCGGCCTGGGCCAGTTGTTCCTGTCGGACTTCGGTATCAAGCTTTTCTGTGCCCATCGTTTGATCCTGTGAACTGTCATTCACATTGTTCAGCAAGGTTGCATGGTGCGTCTGTGACGGTGGTCACACGAAACTGCCGCGGAGAGGGTTAAGCTTGCTATCGGCGATGCACATGATGGCGTACAATGCCCCGTCGTGCGTCGTGCCGTCGATTGCCGCGCGACAAAAAGGAGGAATTTCATGACAAGAGATCATTTTGCTAGATCGCTCTCAGTTTTTGCGATCGGGTTCGTATTTCTAATAATGCCTGCCAAGGTTTTTGGCCACTGCGACGGGATGGACGGACCAGTCGTTCAGGCCGCTCAACGGGCGCTTGACAAGGGGGATGTGAACCTCGCCCTAAGCTGGGTACAGGCCACCGATGAAGCGGAAATCAGAAAGGTGTTCGCCAAGACCTTAGCAGTGCGCAAACTGAATCCGGAAGCCAGAGAACTCGCCGATCTGTATTTCTTCGAAACGCTGGTTCGGGTCCACCGCACCGGCGAAGGCGCCCCGTACACTGGGCTGAAACCGGCCGGGCGCGACTTGGGCCCGGCCATCCCCGCCGCGGATAAGGCTATCGAAACTGGCGCTGTCGAGCCGCTGGTGAAGTTGATCACAAGCGAATCCGCGAACGGCATCCGCGAGCGATTCCAGAACGTTACAGCCGCAAAGAAATTCAGCGCGGAAGACGTGAATGCAGGGCGGCAATACGTGAAGGCGTACGTCGAATTCGTGCATTACGTCGAGGGGCTTCACGAATCCGTCCAAGGGGGCGGCGACGAGCACTTCGAGGGTGGCGGCAAGCCTCCGGCACGGTAGAAGCTGAGCGTACCTGGGATGACCAGGCCGGCTCGCGAATCGGACGAGCAGAATCCATCGGTTCAATTGCTTGCCAATGCCTTGAGAATCTAAACCCGGTAGTCGCCGCTCCTCATTCTCACTCTGAACCAAAGGGTCACCCTCTCAAAGCACTCCTCAGATTGTGAAGCTGATTCAGGACCGGCTGCGGCTGCCTGAATGCCGTGCGATTCCCGCCTCCGCCGACAACTCTCCGGTAAGAGGGCGTCCTCAGCGCCGTCGCCGATCTTGTCGTTGCCGGACGGACGTGCCTTCGTACCGAATACGGGCGGCGCTGGTGCCGACACGCCGCCTTCCCGCATAGCACACCGCGGCTGAGCTTCGACTCCACCGGATGAAACTGATTTCTTCCGCGGAGCGGGTGTGTCGCTGGCGAAATGAGTTCTCGGAGTTTCGAAAGCGTTAGAGCGGTACTGATGGCAGCACTCATGGGCAGGCGTGACCGCCGGCCCCCACTCTGCTCTACTCCAACCCGTAGTTCGAAGGGACAAACGGATGAAGTTGAAGCTGGACCATACCCAGCGCCTGAACTTGCAAGCGCTCCTGGGCGCATATCGTGCGGACGTGGGTTCTATTCGCGCGATCTGGGCGATCCAGGATCGGATCGCTGCTCGATGGGCCCGAGGACGAAAACATCGAATTGAAGCGGGAGACGGTGGCAGGCCAGACCGGGAACGCACGGTCTGGAATCCGCGAGATCGATCCCAGCAAAAGAGTTCGAGTTTGGTGACGCAGAGGTCGCCCGGATCAAGTCAAGGCGGCTCTCCAGATGTGGGATTCGTGCGGAGCAGCCGCCGACCGGCATTGGCTTAAGCCGCTATTGAGGTGTTGTTTCGGATGGCTGTATAGCAGCACCAGCGGCCATGAGGCATCGCTGCAATATGAGGGAGCACAGCCGAACCTCCTCAGTAATAGCCGTATTTGCATGCGTACCATCTCTTTACCATTTGACCGAGAGCACAGTAGCCGACCAGGATTACAGCCAGCCACGGGAAATACCCGAATGGCAGCGGGCTAAGCCCCAGCGTCTGGCCGAACGGAGTAAACGGGATCACAAGCCCGCCGAGCATCACCGCCGTTGTTAGGACAGTCAGCGGAACCGAGGCGCGGCTCTCGACAAACGGAGTTTTGCGGGTACGGATGATATGAACAATCAGAGTCTGCGACAGCAAGCCTTCCACGAACCAACCCGTCTGGAACAGTGACTGCGCGCCTGGCGTCTTTGCTCCGAAGTAAAACCACATGAGGCAAAACGTGGTGTAGTCGAATAGTGAGGAGACCGGGCCGAGGAACAGCATAAACCTCCCAATGGCGCCGACATCCCACCGCCGCGGCTTTCTCAGGTACTCGTCATCGATCTGATCGAACGGAATGGCGGTCTGCGAGAAGTCGTAGAGGAGGTTCTGCACGAGCAATTGCACGGGTTGCATCGGAAGAAAAGGGAGCCACGCGCTCGCTCCGAGGACGCTGAACATGTTTCCAAAGTTCGAGCTTGTGCCCATTCGAATGTATTTAAGAATATTGCCGAATACCCGGCGGCCTTCCAGCACGCCCTCTTCAAGAACCATCAGGCTCTTCTCAAGCAAGATAATGTCAGCCGATTCCTTGGCGATGTCCACCGCTGTGTTGACGGATATCCCGATGTCAGCTTGCCGCAACGCCGGTGCGTCATTGATCCCGTCGCCAAGAAACCCTACAACATGGCCGCACTCCTTCAAAACCTCGATCACTTTGGCCTTCTGGGCAGGGGAGACCTTCGCGAACACCGTCGTGTTTTCGACGGCAGCCCGCAGTGTGGCGTCATCCATCCCTTCGATCTCGTTTCCCAGCAGAATGTGGCCAGGCTTGATGCCGACATCTTCGCAGATCCGGCGGGTCACTACGTCGTTGTCGCCCGTAAGAACCTTGACTGTCACTCCATAGTCTTTGAGGGCAAGAATAGCCGGCGCCGCGGACTCCTTTGGCGGGTCGAGAAAGGCTATGAGTCCGGCAAAAACCAGCCCAGCCTCATCCGCTACGGAATAGGTGCCTGTGCCTAAGGGAAACTTGCGGTACCCGACCGCGATGACCCGGAAGCCCTGCCGGTTCAGGCCCTGTGCCATCGTGGTCGCCCGAACCTTCAGGTCATCGTCGAGGGGCACCAACTGGCGGTCGATGTCGATACGGTGCGTTATGAGCAACATTTCTTCGACCGCGCCTTTGGTGATCAGCAGTTCTTCGCCCGCCGGCGTTTCGACCACAACCGACATGCGGCGCCGGACGAAGTCGAAGGGAATCTCGTCGACAATGCGGTAATCAGTCGCGACGTGTAGCCCTTCCTGGATTTCCGCATGTTGGAGAATCGCGACATCCAGGAGATTCTTCAACCCGGTCTGGTAGTAGCTGTTCAGATAGGCGAGTTGCAGCACCTTTTCCGAATCGCGTCCGAGAATGTCCAGATGGCGCTCCAGCACAACACGGTCCTGCGTCAACGTACCCGTCTTGTCCGAACAGAGTACGTCCATGGCGCCGAAATTCTGGATCGAGTGCAGCCGTTTGACGATGACCTTCTTCTTGGACATGTTCACCGCGCCGCGCGCAAGATTGGCGGTCACGATCATGGGCAGCATCTCCGGCGTGAGGCCCACGGCGACCGAGAGCGCAAAGAAGAACGCCTGTCCCCAGTCACCCTTTGTGAACCCGTTGATGAAGAAGACAAGCGGCACCATGCACAGTGTAAAGCGGATGAGCAGACGGCTCACCCGGCTGACGCCGCGGTCGAAGTCAGTTTCTATGCGGCGCCCCGTTAGCTTGCTGGCGAGCGATCCAAAGAGCGTAGACGAGCCCGTCCGCACGACCAAGCCGGTACCGGCGCCGCTGATGACGTTCGTCCCCATGAAGCACAGTCCGGGTTGGTCGAGGGGATCGGTCCCGTTACCGACGCCACCGGCGGCAAGTTTCTCGATCGGCAGGGATTCGCCCGTCAATGACGAGTGGCTGACGAAAAGGTCCTTGGCGGAAATCAGCCGAAGGTCCGCGGGAACCATGTCGCCAGCCGAAAGGTGAACCACGTCTCCGGGCACAAGTTCATCGACTGCGACTTCGCATTTCGTGCCAGCGCGCGTTACCGTGGCGGTGGTCTGGACCAGATCGTGCAGCTTCTCGGCTGCCTTGCTGGAACGGAACTCCTGGGAAAAACGCAAGACGGCGCTAACCAAAACCATGATGGAAATGATCGCGGCCGCCTCGAAGTCCCTGGTGAGCGCAGCAATCACCGCCAACGCCAGCAACAGCAGGATGAAAGCGTTGTTGAATGCGTGCAACAGGTGCGTCCACCAGTGAGCGGGTTTCTCGTGGACAACGGAATTAGGGCCGTGCTCTTGGAGTCTTCGCGCGGCTTGTTCGCCGTCTAAACCGGACGATGTGACGCCATATGCAGCGAAGACCCGCCCGATGTCGGGATGAAGGGCCGGTGCGAGGCTACTCTCGCTCGGCAGGCCAGTTGTCCGGGGGGCTGTCACGGTCTTTCCTCTTACCACGCGTAGTTTGAGCATTGTCGTGCTCCCTCTTTCCGCGTGGCCGCAGTTCGGTGGTGTGCACGTGGCCCCCGCCAACGCTTACGCCCCACCACGGGGCGCAGGAAATATGCGCACAACAGTGGGTCATGAAGTACGAAAGCCCGTGAAAACTAATTCAAAACTTGGATGGGGCGCGGTGCTGGGCCACTCTGCGGCGACTTCGATTCGCCGCGAGAAAGCCGTTCCAGCGCCCTAGAAATCGAGGGCCAAAAGAGGAGTCGGCATTCGCGACTGATCGGAAGACGCGAGAGAGGCCACCCGCAAAGGCGGCTCATCCCGCTTGCTTAACGAACTACTGCCACCAGTCGTTTCCATAAAGTCCTAGTCGAAGCCTGATTCAGGCTCCTAAGGGCAGGATAAGCCCATCCTCCGAGCTAAGTCAATGCGTCATCTACAAAACACCATCGAAAGTGTTCGCGGGAATGAAGTCTTACTATGTTTTGCCAGTGCGATCTGATCGCCCGGTGACGTTTCATGCGATCATCTCAAGAGCTTCGTCCGCGTCATCGCGACCATCCAACCGCTCCTGGCATGCCACGCAGAACGCGGCCCAGGGGACGATGTTGAGCCGCCTGGCAGGAATCAAGTCTTCGCACTCCTCGCATATCCCGAACTGACCTCGAGTGAGTCGGTCCAGGGCGCCATCGATCAGCTTCAGTTTGCGGCGGTCCATCCGGTGCTGGCGCAGAGCTACGAACTGATCGTGCAGTAGGGGAGCCTGATCCTCGACTGCGATGCTGCCAGGAAGAACCAGGATCTCCAGTTCCTTGTGCTGCCCGGTGACTCGGGCCCGTTCGGCCAATAGAGCAGAACGGTACTCGGTCATCTGATCGGCGCTCTCTTTTTTGGTTGCCATGCCGTTCACTAAGCAACTATCGCGCCAAGACTGCAGGTCCGGTTCGCCCACCCCTGCACGCGCGGAAGCCCGGGTTTCTGACGGGTTTCCACATGCTTGCAGCCCGAAAACTGTCATCGTTGCGCCCTTTCGGGCAGTTGCTGGCGCCACTCCTGCCGAAAGTCCCATTCACTCCGGATGACCAGCGATGGCCGGCCGATTGCAGCTTAACCATCGGACAAATAACAGGAGGCAAACGATGAAAATTGCTATTCGAGCACGCCATGTAGGATGGAACGAAGATTTCCAGCAACAGGTGGAGCGAAGCATTGAATTCGCGGTTGACCGCCACAGGAGCCGGATAGATCGAATCTCGGTATACCTGACCGACTTGAACGGTCCAAGAGGCGGCGCCGATAAGCTGTGCCAGATCACGGCCGACCTGCGGGGGACCAACCCAATCCTGATTCTGGAGAGAGGCGATGATCTTCTGGCTGTGGTCAATCGTGCCACACGACGGCTCGGTTATCGCATTGGGAGGACTATCCATCGCCGGCGCACCCAAGGAGCGCGGGCCTACCGCGCAACGATCCGTGCAGCATAGCGCCCCTCTTATTGGCATCTCCGTCGAACGGCCTACCTCATCCAGCGAGGACCCGTTCGACGGCCGGCGCTTGCTCCGTGCTGGCGAGAGCCAAGACGTGATCCCCATGTCGTAGTGTCGTTCCTCCACGGGGGATGATATGCGTTCCGGCGCGATCCACCAGCAAGATCAACGTATTCGGCGGCAGAGCGAGATCCAGGATCCGTTTGTTGGCAGCCGCGGACGTCTCGCGGATTGAGATCTCTACAATATCCCGCTCGCCACTGGACACAAGTTCAAGCGGATCGATGGGCGGCGCACTGTCCCGGAGGGCTCTAGGCCCAAGCGCGCACCCAGCCATCCTATCGAGGTTCCTTGAAATGAAATAGAGCGGAGGTCATCACCGCCCGTGAAAGATAGGGAGGAGGGGATGAAATGGCAACGCCGACTCCCAGACGAGGAGGGGCACGGCTGTCGATGCTCGTGCCCCTTATAGCCGCGGCAATTCCCTGCGCGTTCGGACAAGTCCGTAGCGTCCATGGCGTTGTGACCGACCAGACCGGCGAACCTCTGAAGGGCGCGATTAGTCAAGGTCAAGAACACACTGAATTTCCACATAAGATCTTATGTCACCCAAGCGGGCGGCGAATACCGGTTCCATGGGCTGCATCCCGATATCGAATACCAGCTCAAGGCGAAGTACCGTGGACAGACAGGGAAGACCAGGACGCTGCACTGGTACGATTCGCGCCGGGGGGCACGCATCGACTTGAAAGTCCGCATCAGCGAAGATGCAAGGCGTGAGGCCGTCGGTGATGCGAAGGGACTCCGGGAACGCGAAGGCAGGAGTCCAAAATGACCTGCCAATCCGTTGCCAAGCAGCGAGATCCCGCCTACAGCCCGAGCCAGATTAACTATACCTGGAATCACGATGCACTTTCCGACAGCCAGAAGTTCCGCCCCTTGTTGGCTGCTGCGAGAGCAATGCAGTGGGTTGGCTACACGGTGGCGGGCCTCTCCCTGTTCCTTGTCATCACGGGAGCGGGGCTGTGGATGATCGCGCTGGCTGTAACAGCCGCTCTTATCGGATCCTTGGGATCGGCTCTGGCGGATGAACCGGGACCCGGAGGTTTGCTGAGGGGAATCCGAGTGGGGGATGTGTTCGTGCCAGTGTGCCTTACCATCCCTTCCTACACGCGAGTGCGGGACCTGATCGCAAGACACTCATTCCGCGTGGGGAACTGCTGCTGCGTCGTAATGCGTGACGGGTACGTCATGGGCATCCTGACCGGAGAAGACGTCTTATCCCTTGATTCTCGCCCGCATTCGGGTCCAACCGTGGAGCAACACATGCAACCTATCGACTGGGTGGAAACCGCGGACGTCGCCGATGATGCCGCTGGAGCCCTGGAATTCATGGATCGGCATCGCCGAAAGTTCCTGCCCGTTGTACGGCGAGACCGGTTGCTGGGAATCGTCCGGCGAGATCGCATCATGCAAGCGGCAGCCGTTCTATTTCGAGAGTAGGGGGAAACGAATGAATGAGAAGTGTATCGAGACTGTTCCGAACGCGACGTCTAACCCCGAGTCCGGCGAGGCCCACGTTACTCCAAACGAACTGGTCGGCTGCGAACTGGCGCTGTGCTGCCGTTCGTGCGGCAACCGCTGGTCAGTCCTGCCGGGACCGGATGGTGAGTTCTTTCCGGGTTTCTGGCTGTGCCTGCGCGGTTGCGATGGCTGAATCGCACCTGCCAGCGTGCCGGCTTCTTCCTCCGATGAAGTGCCTGCAAACGGAAGCCACTGCGCCTTTTCGGGCGAATCCCGCTGCATTGCCCGCCGAAATACTGGTCGTGGCGAGCGTCGCGTGTGGCAACCAGATTGCTTTTCACAGGGACAACCCCGAAAGGACGACAACCATGCTTAATGACGCGTTCAGTGTGACTTCCATGGCTGCGTGCCCGCAGCTGCCATTTGGACTGGCGAGCGAACTGCAAGATGGCCAGACTCACCGTCGCCACGCCTCGCGTGCGACGGATATTCTCACCATTAGCGATAATCCAACGCTGGGCGTCTACCTGTCCGGATTGGTTGAGCGGTCTGGGTGGACGATCGCTCGTACGCGCACCTGCGAAGCGGGCGTTTCGTTTCTCAGAGACAACACGGCGGCAGTGGCAGTCTGCGAGGAGAGCCTGCCGGATGGATTCTGGCATGACGCGGCGATGGCGTTGAGTTCGCTCCCGGATGCGCCGGCATTGGTCGTGATCGGCGACGATGAAGGGCTTGTGCAGGAGGTCCTTGCCTTGGGCGGGTTCGATGCGCTCGTTCGGCCGCTACGCGAATCGGAGGTCCTGTGGACGATTGCGAGCGCCTGGCACGCCTGGATGAAGCGTTTTGAGAGCGGTGGGAATGGAGCGCCCCGATGTTCCGGTGCCTGAAACCTGGGTGTCCGGTGGACTGTGGGACGCGCAAGCATCCCGGTTGTGTCGATCGGATGCTTTGTCGCGCCCTCTTCCTGGTATTGGCCGCTCTCGTTGTGAGCTTCGCGATAGGTTTCAAGCGCTTGAGTGAGTTCGTCCGCTCAACGTCCGTTTCCAAATCGTCGCCATTCGGCGCGCCGGAGATGATTCACTTGATGAGCGAGGCCCAGGATCACGCACGAGAGCGGATCCTGGGCGACCTTCACAGGAAGCCTGAAATTCCTGCTGATGAACCGATCCAGGTTCCGCAGTAACGCTGATCCGCCGGTTAGCACGATACCGGTTTCCAGCAGGTCGGCGCTGAGTTCGGGAGGTGCCTGTTCAAGGACCTCCCGAATTGCATTCAAGATACTCTCCAGAGGCGTCGAGAGGGCCTCTCGGACTTCGCAACTGCGGATGGTCGCTTCACGTGGAACACCCTTGGTAATGCACCGACCCTTGATGGGCAGACCCAGTTCCTCACGGTTTGGAAATGCCGATCCGATCTGGATCTTCAGCCGCTCGGCCGTGGGCTCACCGATTAAGAGCTGATGGGCAGCTCGCACGTGGGACGCGATTGCTGCGTCCATCTCATCGCCCGCGACCCGAGTCGCTCGCGCGCAGACGACGTTTCCGAGCGAGATGAGCGCCACCTCGGTCACGCCCGCACCGATGTTGACCACCATGCGGCCGCAAGAGTCTTCTATCGGCAGACCGGCGCCTCGCGCCGCGGCCAGGGCCTGGTCTACGAGCATGACTTCAGCCGCGCCTGCTTTCCGGAGGGATTCTATGATCGCAAGACGATCAACTTCCGTCATCCCACTCGGGACGGCGATAGCGACCTGGAGGCGGTGCAAAGGCCCGGCGACGTGCGCTTTCCGCAGGAAGCGGTGCAGCATGCCGTCAAAGAGCTTGAGATCACTAATGATCCCGGCGCGAATCGGCCGCGCGGTCTGAAACTTTCGCGGTGTCCGCCCGCGGCCGGCCTCCGCCTCTCCGCCGACCGCTTCAATATCACCCGTGCTCGTCCGGATCGTTACCAGAGATGGCTCATTTACCGCAACTCCACGGCCCCTCACGTATAACAGCGTGTTTGCCGTCCCCGGATCGAGGCCAACTCGTGTGGAAGGAAAGCAGATCACCATTCAGTCCCCGGATGTTTTTGGCAGCGGCAGCCGGTCGGGTTTAGTCTCCGCTGACGCCCGCGGCCTCCGGCTGATAAATGATCTCCAGCACTTTGAGCCGCCGTATGCCCTTCGGAACCCGCCATTCGATGACGTCACCCACGCGATAGCCGAGCATGGCGGTGCCGATGGGAGCGAGCACCGAGATTGAGTTATCGCAGCGAAACTGATTCGGGAAGACGAGCGTATAGCGCTGGATACTACCGGAATCTAGGTCTTCCAGTCGGACCTCGGAGCTCATGGTCACGACGTCGCGCGGAATGGCTCCCGCCTCGACCACCTCGGCACGATCGAGTTCTTGCTCGAGCATGTCAAGGTATTCGTGGTCTACCGAGTTCGCTCCGCGCCGGCCTGCAATGAGCCGCCGGAGCCTCTCAGAATCGTCAGCGGTGATATATATGCGGTCCCGCATGTGTCAGGCCTCCTCGTGAATATGCACGGATGTGTGCTTGGAAGAGCGACGAGTGCAAGCGAGATGCCAACGTTCAAGTCCTTGAATACCAGTGCAAGGCCGGTGACGAGAGCAGTGCTGTGCCTGAAAACGCACAGCGCTGGCCGCTAGTGCCCAACTGCGGACTTCGCAAACGGTTTTTGACGTCTTGCCGGCGCCCCAGTGCGGCAAATAGACGCGGCGGCAAATGGAGCCCGGATTGCACCTATGCGGTTGAGGCCAGACAGGACATGACGAGAGGAACACCACTGCTGTCGTTCGTGATTGCCGAGCCGTACGACGTCGCATTGCGCATGGTACGGATCGCGCTGGCGCGGCAGGGGCTGTGCGCGCCCGCTGAACTGGACATCACGGCGAGGATCAGGCAGGAACTTGGAGCAGGCGTCGCGCCTTGTGTCGTGCTTTATGTCGACGATCCGGCAGTACTGCTGGAGGCGGTCGTCTTTAATCGGGGCGCCGCCCTGCTGATTCCGCAACCGCTCGTCGTAACGGGAGACAATCGTCACACCGAGGTGCTTGTGCGGAGTCCGGAATTGCCGGCGGGCGACATCCCCGAGAGCGTCCGAGATCCGCTCCTCGGCCTTCAGGTGCGCATGACGCGGGCAATCGAGGGTATCGCTGAGAGGCAGGGAGCGCACTTGGCCGTCAGATCTTGAGAGGTATGCAGCATCGATAAGGAGATACGCAATGACAGTCGACACCGAACAGCGAATCCAATCAACGGCGCCAGCGGAAGCCAGTGCGAAACCTCCCCCGGTGACCACGGAGGATTGCGGTTACCGCCTGTTCCAGACAATGGAAGAACTGAACGCCCGGCATGGAAATGCGGTTGGCACGAAACAACGTATGATGCATGCGGTGGCGGCATTGATAGGAGGGTCGCTGATGTTCGCCGCTCTGTATGCGGTGATTCTGTTCCTGGAGTAGCGAAGATGACGCCGATCACCAAAATCCTCGTCCCCGTTGATCTGTCGGCACGCTCGCTTGGGGCCGCGACGTATGCCGCGTCGCTGGCTGCCGAGTTCGGTCCCGAGCTGGTGTTCCTTCACGCTCTCCAGAACGGATGGCCGCTCGCGGAGGACGAAGGGGAGATCCGGGACCGCGTCAATGCAACGCCGGGCGCCCACCGCTTCTTGTTTCGCGAGGGCTCGCCTGCTCCGGTCATTCTCGAAACCGCGGAGGCGGAGCGAGCCGATCTCATCCTGATTCCCACTCGCGGCAAGCCGGCTCTGGCGCGGTTTATTGACGGATCAATTGCCGCGCAGGTGCTGCGCGGAGCGCATTGTCCCGTTTGGATCGGGCTCGATAACCTGTCGCCGCTGTCGAGCAGACCCATTCGAAACATACTCTGTGGCTTGTCTTTGGGCCCTCGCGCGAGCGCCGTCTTGCGCTGGTCGGCGGACCTGGCCAAACGCCTCGACGCCAGCCTGTCCGTTATTCACGCAAGCAAGGCACTGGAATCCAATCCGGGCAGTCCCGGTGACGAGGAATGGCGGTTCTGGCTCAAAAAGATGGCGAGAGATGAGATCCGAACTCTCCAAGACTGGGTTGGCACGGATGCGGAAGTCTGGCTGGAGTCAGGCAGGCCGCTCGCAACCATCCTGCCTCTGGCGGACCAACTTCGGGCCGACCTGCTTGTCATCGGCAAGAGCCCCCAGAAACGGTTCCTGGGCGATCTGCGGACGCTGTCCTACGAAATTGCCTGTCAGACGTCATGTCCTGTTGCCAGTGTCTAGTTTTGCGATGATGATTGAGGTAGAGGACTAATTACTACGGAAGCTTTCAGCACTCTCGTGGATAAAATCACGACGCGGCCAGTGTTGCGCCGGTTGCTCTGCACCTTTGCCTTGCTGGCCGCCGGTTTCGTCGACTGGCTGACGGGGGGCTCGGTAGTGGTTTACGCCATACCGGTCGTCCTCGCGGCGGCGCTGGAAGGCTGGGGCGGCGGACTGGCGGTTGCCGCTTTATCCTCGGCGTGGGTGTTCGCAAAGTCGCCCGCCCAGGCGGTTACGACGAACGTTTCAGAATCGCTTGCGTTAATGTTGCTGGCCTGTTTGACCGCGTTGGCAACCGGGCGCGAACGCCGGCTGCGTCATCACTACCAGCAGGTCGCAGAGCAACTCAGCGGTGTCTACGAGAAGGTGCAGGCAAACTTCGAGGGCATGAAGCGCGCTGAACGCCTGTCCGCGATCGGGCAACTCTCCGCCGGCCTCGCCCACGAAATCCGGAACCCTCTGGCGAGCATCTCCGGCGCTGCCGCCATCCTCGCCCGGAGCCAGAACCTCGATCCGAAGAACACGAAGTGCCTGGAGATCATTACGAGCGAATGCGAACGGCTGAATGGTCTGCTGACGAACTTTCTGAACTTCGCCCGCCCGCGTCCGCCACGTCTCCAGAGCGTCCAGCTTGAGCCAGTCCTGGAGAACGTGCTCGGGCTCGCCAGCCACGGCGTCCGCGGCAAGACAGTCCGGTTCGAAAACAAGATTGAGTCTGGACTCCAGCCTGTCGAATGCGATCCCGAGCAACTGGAGCAGGTGCTTCTCAATCTGATGATCAACGCGATTGAAGCGAGCCCGGACGGCGGAATCGTGACGCTGTCGGCCGCCGCCGAAGAGAGCAGAATCGCTATTGGCGTGGTGGATCAGGGACACGGTGTGGCGCCCGCCCATATAGACCGTCTCTTCGATCCGTTTTTCACCACGAAGGAACATGGAACTGGACTTGGGCTCCCAGTCGCGCACCAGATTGTGCGGCAGATGGGCGGGTCCCTTCTGGCGCAAGCGAATACCGACCGAGGCATGACGTTCTCGGTGGTTCTCCCGGCCAAGGCCGAAAACTGATGAATCCTCCGCGAATTCTGATTGTGGACGACGATGATAACCTGCGCTGGGTGCTCCAGACGCAGCTTGAGCAGATGGGGTACGCCGCGACCACCGCTGCTGATGGCGCCGCAGCGCTCGAAGCGATCGACAAGGACCCACCCGCCCTCGTCCTCACCGACTTGAAAATGCCCGGCATGTCCGGGATGGACTTGCTGGAGCAGATCCGCCGCGACTATCCGGAGATTCCGGTATTGATCATCACAGCTTTCGGGACGATTCAAAACGCAGTCCAGGCGATGAGGTCGGGGGCCTATGACTACCTGACGAAGCCTATCGATTACGACGAGCTCGGGATTGCCGTCAGCCGCGTATTGGAGCATTTCCGTCTGGTACAGGAGGTTAACGAACTCCGTGCGAGCCTCGACCGGAAGTACGGCTTCGAGAACATCATCGGCCATTCCGACGTGCTTCTCTCGGTTCTCGACACGGCCGCGCGGGCCGCACAAAGCAATTCGACGATTCTGATCCATGCCGAAACGGGTGCCGGCAAAGAGCTTCTGGCGCGAGCAATTCACTTCAACAGCAGACGGCGTGACAAGCCGTTCGTTACCATCAACTGTGGCGCCATCCCGCGCGACCTGCTGGAATCTGAATTGTTCGGCCATGTGAAGGGATCGTTCACCGGAGCCATGGCGCACAAGGCGGGCAAAGTCGAACTTGCCGACCGGGGAACGCTGTTCCTCGACGAAATAGGAGAGATGCCGGGCGATCTTCAAGTCAAAGTGCTGCGCCTGATACAGCAGGGTGAATTGGAAAAAGTCGGGGCTACGTCTCCGGTTAAGATCGATGTCCGGTTCGTAGCCGCAACACACCGAAACCTACGTGCCATGATCGAGGATGGGACCTTTCGTGAGGATTTGTACTACCGCCTGGCAGTGATTCCGTTGGTGTTGCCGCCTTTGCGCGACCGCGGTGAGGATATTCCTGAACTGGTGCAGCACTTCTTCATAAAGGCGAAGGTAGAACAGGGCAGGCCCGACCTGGTGTTGCCGGCAGGACTGCTGCCTCGATTTCAGGATTATCGCTGGCCTGGTAACATCCGCGAGTTGGAAAACGTGATCGAACGGATTGTAGTGCTGACGCGCGATGACGAGATCACGCTGGCCGACCTGCCTGATTTCCTCCGCCGCGAGAAGCCAGCCATCGATATGCTGCAATTGGAACTTCCCGCTCAAGGCGTCAGCCTCGAAACCGTTGAGAAGGAGCTGATTCTGCGAGCGCTCGATAAGTTCCACGGCAACCAGACTCACGCCGCCAATTACCTGGATATTAGTCGCAAGGCGTTGATATATCGGATGGAGAAACACGGCATCCGAAAGAAGGTGGCCGAGGATGAAGAGGAGATGGAATCTCCCGGCGATGTTCAAAGGCGCTGATCGTCAATTCCGCAGCGGTTTCTTCGCCCGCACCCTCGATCCGCCGTTGCATTTCGCCCAGGTGCTTCGAGACCAATTCGAGGTTCGTTAACGCCGACGTTGGGATTGGCTGCTGGTGTTGCCTGGCGATTTCGAGTAGCCACCGGATACTGTGCACGTGCTCCGCGGCGAGCGACAAATCCCGCCGGAGCGTATGACGTAGCAATTCGCTCACGTCGGGAACCGCAGCCGGTGCGCTCTCCTCGGCGGGCCCAGCGTCATCCAGCTTGCGAATCAGGTCACGATGCACTCCGGTCATCCGTCGCCATCGGTGAATGCCGGCGAACGCGGCAGCGAGCGCAATAGCCGCAAGAACGCTGAATACCAATACAAACTCATTCGTCTGCATACCGTTTGAATTGCACACCAGCCACCATACTCACGAGCCGATGGGCGGGCGGCTGAATTTGGCCGCCGCGGTGCACGGATATTGTCGACATGGAACTCCTTAAACGCGGCTCGGAATCCAAAGCAGTCATGGCGCTCGGTCCTGACAATAAGGCACACGCTGATCTTTGCAGAATGCTGGACTTCGCAGGATACCGTGTGCTGAGGCGATGCACCATTCGCGGGTCGATTGGCTTGCTTTGCGCAGTCTCCGTGGTTATCTGCGAGGATGTGTTGCCTGACGGCACCTGGAGAGACGTCCTGGCCGCCCTCGATCAGGTGCAGTCGCCGCCGGCCCTCATTGTCACCTCGCCGGTTGCCGGACCTCACCTGTGGGCCGAAGTGCTGAATCTCGGCGGCTACGACGTCCTTGCCCAGCCATTTTCGAATCAGGAGGCCCTATGGAGCCTGCAGCATGCTCACTAGCCCGATAGGACGGCATCTATGCGGTACAACCTGGAGCGGCCGACGGAGCCAAGATCGCGACCGGGGATTCAACTGCCCGAAAACAGCCATCAGTGCGCCCTTTTGGGCAACGATCAACTCGCGCCCCGGAAAAACCCTCGTGTTTCAAACATGAGTTGAGAGTCCGAAGCGCCCGGAGGTTGGACCGGCGCTTGCACTGTAATCAGTGAATCGTAAAGGAGCACTCTATCAGGAGTGGGGCCGGGTTCTAGATCAGGTGCAGCAGATTCGGGAGGATGGGACACTAGATGACCATCAGCAAGGCTTGGCGCGCCTCGCCCGTTACCCAATCAACTGGCAACTTAGGCAGGCTGGTCTTCGTGCCATTGCCGAACTCCAACGGTCAATCGATGAGGTGATTCGCGTTGCAGCTCAGATCATGATCGACGAGAAGAATGACCTGGAGACCCGCATCCTCGCCGGAGGCGCAGTGAGCCGAGTTCTCAGCAACGGCAACGGGACAATCAGCGAGAGTGCTCGTTCGAAAGCTGCCGAGAGCGTTCGGGATCTGCTGGCGAACACACAACCGCCGATACTCCACCGCTTCGCACGCAGATTGCAAGAGTCGCTGGCCGCCCCGGCAGGAGCGGCCACAACCACGCAGTAAGGAGGCAGATGCAATGCAGGCTACCGCTTCGGTTTCGCGCGATGATGAGCGCCGAGTGTTTGGCGCGCAGATGGCCAGGCTCGGCGTCAGGTTGTTGAACAAGTATGGCCGGGTCCTTCAGTGTGAGGCCTGCGAAGCGACATGGTGCCCGCAACCGGCGGCCGACGGGTCTCTCCCACGAGGTTTCTGGCGGTGTCCGAATAGATGTAACTGGTGAAGAACCTTCATGCGAGGAACCATGGCAAATATCGAAAAACATCCGAAGCACCCTACGGAGCAGATCGACCAGGCCGATTCCAGTGGGGTCCCGACATGTGCCCGCGCGGCTCACCTGATTGGGCGGTATATCAAGAACCGTCAGAGCGATGGCCGTGGTCGCATGCCTGGCGAAGAGCGCGCACGACCAGTCATCCTCCGCTTTGAGGATCTCCCGGCAACGCCTCGAAACCTCGACCGAATTCGGGAGCGAGTCCGGGTGTTGAACCGGCGGCTGGCCGATTCGGGCACACCGTTTCGATTGCGGGTGGTCTGAGAGGTATGAGAGGTATACACGATGCCAGCGATTTCTGCGGAATCCTGTGGCCCTGTCGCGGGTGAGGTCTCAGCGCACTCCGACCGATTCCTGATCACGGTTCCCGATGCGGAGCGCCTGCTAATCCAGTCCAGATTCGTGAAGAACCAATTTGAAGCTGAAATCCTGAATGACCTCGAAGCTCGCATCCGGGGCGCAACGCCTGTGGATCCTTCAGTGGTGCCTCCAGATCTCGTAACGATGAATTCGCAAGTCATTCTCCGGGACGTTGACGCCGGCGGACAGTATGTCTTCACCGTCGTGTTCCCCTCCTGCGCCAACTCGCGAAAAGGTCGAGTTTCGGTTCTTACTCCGCTCGGCTCCATGCTGCTGGGTGCGCGCACGGGCCAGACACTAATGTGTCCAATCTCGGGACTGATTGCGACCGTTGTCGTTGAGGCCATGCTGCATCAACCTGAAGCGGCCGGGGATTTCTACGGCTGATCGCATGGACACGCGTCCACTGTAGTGGGGCGTGCCGCACCTCGATCGGGCACGGATGGCCCGAAGATTGCTGCTAATCAATCCGGGCGCATTCGCGTTTCCAACACAACGCACTATGCTTCGCGCCCTCGCGGAGAATCGTGCATTCCGACTGAGAATGGAGTCTATACCGATGGCGAAACCTCAACTGAAGAGAACGGACAATCCCGAAGCCGTGGCTTCCTTGGACGACTACGCTCCGAAGAAGTACTCTGCCCGGGAGCATGTCGCGATGGGGGCGAAGGTCTTCCTCGTGTTCGGTCTCCTGTTTGGACTGCTGTGGTTGCTGGGTGCAATGGCTGCGAAATGAAGGCCGGCCTAAAGGCGACCCGACTGCGCGGACGTTGGCGACTTTGAGCCCAGCGGCTGGAATACTGCTGGCTGGTGCCGGTGGCAGCGTAGTGAAGCTAGATTTCAATTGGAGGTGATTGTGATGCTTAGAAAACTGTTTATCCCAGGTATGATTGTCTTCGCGGCCACAGTGCTCGTGGCCCAGACGTCCCAAAGTGTCGCAGACCGGATCCCGAAGGGGAAGTTCGTCACGAACTGGTCATGCTGCCATACTATGGTGTGTTCGACAACTTAGCGTACCGCGTCGACGGGCCAAAGGTAACGTTGTTCGGCCAGGTGACGCGGCCGACGCTGAAGAGCGATGCCGAGAATGTTGTAAAGAAGATCGAGGGCGTGGAGAGCCTGGATAACCAGATCGAAGTCCTCCCGCTCTCGCCCAACGACGACCGCGTCCGTTTCGCGGCATATCGAGCCATTTATTCGAAGGCGCCGCTTCAACGCTATCAGTTGAGCGCCGTGCCGCCAATCCATATCATCGTCAAGAACGGGAACATCACGCTGGAGGGTGTTGTGGCCAACGAGGGCGATAAGAACATGGCTGAGATTGCCGCCACAGGCGTGCACGGGGCGTTCAGCGTGAAAAACAACCTGCGCGTGGAGAAATGATTTACAGTAATGATTCTGTCCACACTGGCAACGGGGAATCGTTCTGAGGCGACTGGCAAGACTGTTGCGGTAATGGCGGTTGGACCATATATGAGCACTAAGTGCGGCCGGCGGAGGTCATGGCATGCCCGTGGCGGCCGCCATCAGAGCACGAAGCCGCGCTGCAGCGCGCGGTAACCGCCTGGATTGTTAACGGGCTGTTCATGCTCCTGCCTGGGATCTTCCTGGGCGCCTGGAATCTCAGCAACATCTCGGAGCATCATACTGGCGGTCACCTCGCCCCGTCGTGGCTTCAACCTCACGGGCATGCGCAGATCTTCAGTTGGATCGGGTCCTTCATCCTCGGTAACCGCCTCTGACGCTGCCGCCGCCCCGGCAAATGAGCTACTCTGCATAGCTACTCTGCATAAGGTACTCCTCACGGTCATGTGTGCTACCATCCGGTCGGGCACACGAACGTGACGAATGAGCCGTGGTTGCGACTGGCCAGCGCATTGGCAATCGGCCTCTTGATTGGCGCTGAGCGCGAACGGCGCAAGGGTGAAGGTCCCCTTCGATCGGCCGCCGGAATTCGAACCTTCGCGCTAGCCTCCCTCCTCGGTGGTATGAGCTTCTATTTGGGGCGCGAGCTGTTGCTCGGCGCAGCGATGCTTGCAATGGGCGCATTTTGCTATGCCGCTTACCAGCGAAACTACAAACACGATCCTGGTCTGACGTCCGAAACGGCTCTCCTGCTCACGGTCCTCCTGGGAGGGCTGGCTCAACTACAGCCCGCCACTGCGTCCGGCCTTGCAGTATCAGTGACGATCCTGCTGGCGGCTCGCACTCGCTTGCACCACCTCGTACGCGCCGCCTTGAGCGTCGAGGAACTCACCGATGGTTTGATGTTCGCCGCAGCGGTTCTGGTGGTGCTCCCTCTGACTCCGGATCGATATGTCGGGCCTTATGGTGCCATCAACCCGCGCACCATATGGAAGATTGTGATCCTTTTGGTTTCGATCAGTGCCGTCGGATATACCGCCGTCCGGCTCCTGGGACCGCGGTTCGGGCTTCCAATCACCGGGCTGGCGTCGGGATTCGTTTCGAGTACGGCGACGATCGCCTCCATGGCATCACGATCAACACTGGAGCCCGCGCTGGCGCGACCCGCTATCGCCGGGGCTGTCCTCTCGACCGTCGCGACTATTGTTCAGATGGCAATCGTCATCGGAGCGACCAGTCAAAGCACACTGCATCTGCTGCGAGTCCCGCTGCTTTCGGCAGGAACTGCGGCGTTGGCGTATGGTCTTGCGTTGACATTCTTCTGCGTCCGGCATGAAGCCATCTCCTCGAATCGGCCGGGCCGGCCATTCGATCTTAAGACCACACTGGTGCTTGCGTCGACGATGACGGCGATTTTAATCGGGTCCGCATCGGTAAACGCGTGGTTCGGAGAGAGGGGCCTTGTCGCGGCGACCGTGCTGGCTGGTTTCGCCGACCCGCATTCGGCGGCCATATCCGTCACGTCTTTGGTGGAATCGAACAAGCTGGGCGTCCGGGAATCGGCGGTTCCCATCCTGGCTGCATTCACGGCCAATACGGTTACGAAGATTGTGATCGCCATTTCTGGCGGAGGGCGGCGGTTTGGATCGATCGTTGTTCCAGGCCTGCTGCTGGTGTGTGTGGCAGCTTGGGTGCCAGTGCTTTTCTTCGGTTAAGAAGCAACCGGCGGACGATTGTGGCCCGGCGGCGAACTGTAGCCAGTTCGAGGAATACATCGTTGCCCAAGAACTCTTCTCTCCCGACTCGCTCGCAGCGTCAGAACGCCAGTCCGAAACTACTGATCAATCCATGATCGTGCTTCTTGACGCTGAACAGGGGCCGGCTGTCGAATTGCTCGTTCAAGCGAATCGTCCATACCACGTGGTGAATCACCGGCACCCGGACTCCCGCATTTGCCACCACGCGGATGCGGTTGCCGTCCAGCACACTTCGGTAAAGCGATGATTTGCCAATGAAGCGGAGACGTCTCCACTCAAATCTTTCGAGGCTGATCCCCAATAATGCTTCACCCGTGGATCCGCCAGGGCCGGGGTGAACTTCCTCGCCCAACCGGTAGTTTTCGTCCGTGAAAGTCAGACCGCCGAGGAGCGACAACTCGGTGCGCCGGGAGCGTATCGCCTGCCATCCCAGGCCGGCGCCGATGCTGGTTCGAAGGCGCAGGAGTTGAGCGTCATCCCGGTCAAGATTGCCCTGGGTGAAGGCGAAAGCGTGCGGCTTGAGATAAAAGTCCACGCGCGTGAAGGCTGCGTGCGTGCTGGCCGATCTCGCGCCACTCTGCTTGCTAAACAAGGACGAAACGCTGCCTTGCAGCCGTAAGCGGGCTGATTCGTATTCCGTGTTGGCGCCAACCGAAGACTGACTGATGCTCGAATTGCCGCGCGTCAGGCTGTATCCCAGTTCCACCGAGCCATCCCAACGGGACCAAAAGTTCTCGCCTTCTTCCGGCCTGGAAATTGCGTTCACCGTTTGAGGGAGGATGGGAGCCTGGGGTGGCAGGGATGATACTTGTAGCCCTTCTCCCGAACCTTGAACAGTCCCAGTCACGGCTCTCCCGTCCCGCATGGAGAAGCGCAGGGTCTGATCGGACGTGATGCCCTGGACCATAGACCAGTCGATTTCGATGACGCCGGCGTACGCCGTTTTCAGGTAAAGGCGCTTATCCTCGAGCTTTTGAATTTCTCCGGAAAGGCGGTCGGAATTGACGAGCAGCACGGTATCCGCCCGGAGAACGCCGGCCATTCCCATGCTTATGAGGCAGAGCCAGGCAAGGTGACGGAAGATCATATCGATCCGCCCCAGTAGGTTTGGCGTATGTCCGATTTGGAAGTCTCGAGGCGCAGTTCCATCTGATCAACCCTCTTTGTTTTGGCTGCTACAGCATGCATTTGAGAGCAAGTGTCGCACCACCACCACTCGAATGCCAATTTCCCCGAGTATTCCGGCGGACTCGGTTAGCGCCGGCCAGGATGTCGTAGGAAGCAACGGCGCTCCCACACGGGCACACGAATGGGCGGCTCGGCGCCTGATGCTGCCAAGCGCGGTCGTCCACCCGCACCTCGGCGAGTCGCGCCGAGGAGTACGCGGACGAAATTGGCTATGATTGCCACTGTGGGCGCCACCCCGAGCGACATCTACGAGGCGGTCCTGGCATTTGTCCCGGTTGATCGCCGGCCACGACGATATCGCCAGTCTTCTGTCCGGGGTGGCCGAATCCCTGCAGAGAATCGTCGCATTCGATTTCGCCGCTTTAATCCTCCACGACCGCGGTACGAATAGCATGCGTTTCCACGTGCTCAACGCGTCCGAGCCGGCGAACCTTCGCCCCGGCGGGTGGTTTCGCGTCGACCAGGATCCCGCCGGTTGGGTTTGGACCCATCAGCAACCGCTGGTCGTTTCGCAACTGGAAGGCGAATCGCGTTGGCCGGAGTTCATGGAGTGGGCACGGGCTGCCGGCCTGTACTCGCTGGCCCTGGTGCCTTTGACGGCCGGCAAGAACCGGTTGGGGGCATTTGGTTTTGGCTGTGTTGCGCCGTTTGCTCCAAGCCACGAGGAACTCGCATTCCTGGAAAGAGTCGCCAGCGAGTTTGCAGTGGCGGTTGAGGCCTTTCTCGCAAAACAGCAAGTGGTCCACGAGCGGGACCGGATCCTCACACTGTTCGAGATCACCAACGCGTTGGTCTCAAAGTTGTCGCCCGACGATTTGTTTTCCGCAATCTCGGAGCAGCTTTCGAAGATCATCCGGCACGATTCCATCATCTTAATGCTTCGGAACAAGGAAACCGGGGAACTGGATCTAGAGGCTCATCATCTGACCGGTACGGCAGGGGTCAGCCACGAGGAGGAATCCTTCGATCCGGAGGGCTCCCCGTCAGGTGAAGCGCTTGCCTCCGCCAAGCCGGTCGTGATCTACAAGTCCGGTCTGGAGAGATTCCCGTCGTCGGAGTATCGGAAGTTTCTCCCTCAGGGTTTCCAGACAGGATGCTCGGTGCCGCTGATCACAAGCAACGGCGCGCTTGGGACGCTGGAAGTAGCGCGCACGACGGACGAGTTGTGGACCGAGGACGATGTCGCGCTTCTCTTGCAGGTGGCGCGTCAGATTGCCGTTGCGGTTGAGAATGCACTGTCCTGGCGCGAACTGAAGGAGATGAAGGACCGGCTCGCTACCGAAAGGCTTTACCTGGAAGATGAAATCCGGCTTGAACACAATGTCGGGAACATGGTAGGGCAAGGCCCGGCTTTTGAGTCGCTGTTGAAAAGCATTCAGACTGTCGCGGCTACCGATGCGACAGTGTTGATCCTGGGCGAGACCGGAACAGGAAAAGAACTGGTGGCGAGGGCCGTTCACGACTTAAGCGGGCGAAGCAAAGCAACGTTTGTGAAGGTGAACTGCGCCGCGATCCCCGGCAGCCTACTCGAAAGTGAATTGTTCGGGCACGAAAGAGGCGCATTTACCGGCGCCATAGGCCAGAGGATCGGGCGCTTCGAACTAGCGAACAAGGGGACGCTTTTTCTCGATGAGATTGGAGAGATGCCGCTCGAACTGCAACCGAAACTGCTTCGGGCCATTCAGGATCAAGAGTTCGAAAGGGTGGGCGGCAGTCGCACGATCCGTACCGACGCCCGGCTCGTCGCCGCGACGAATCGCGACCTGAAGGCGATGGTAGAGGAGAATCGGTTCCGCGCCGACCTCTACTACCGATTGCACGTATTCCCAATAAGTGTTCCGCCACTCCGCGAACGGCCTGAAGACATTCCTCTGCTCGCCCGGTTCTTCGTGCAACATTCCGCACAGCGAATGAATCGCCGGATCGAGACTATTCCCTCGGCGGCGTTGGAGGCGCTGAAGCGCTATGATTGGCCGGGCAATATCCGGGAACTGCAAAATATCATTGAACGGTCGGTAAGCTCAACAGCGGGGAGCGCTTTGACCGTCGCCATGCCCGAGGTGGTGAGTGAGACACTACCGCAGGCCCCACGCGGGAAAGGGGCCAAAGTGTCGGAAGCGGATGAACGGGAAGCGCTTGTCCGCGCTTTGAAGCAGGCCCACGGCATAGTGGGCGGACCGAACGGCGCAGCGGCGCGGCTCGGGCTCAAGCGAACTACCTTGCATTCACGGATGCAAAAGCTTAACATTTCCCGGCAGTATGGCTGATCGTTCGCGCCGCAGCCCGGCCCGAAGAGTCGATTCGAGAGATTGCGACCCAGTAGGCCGGATTTCAGGTCCGCGCAAGCATGGGCGATTGCTGGCAAGGTCACCGGCGGTCAGGTTGATCTGGCCGTGGTCGTCTACCCTGTGTCACACCGCACCGACTTTGTCCCATAGCATCAAGAAGGCAAAGCAGCTTATCGCTAGCAAGACCACGATCGACGCCCAAACCAACCCCTCAGAAGAGTGGCCGTAGTCGGACTCGTCGGAGGAACGCGGGTACTGTTCGGCTATCGCGGCGTCGTCGTTGGTCGAAGATGCATGCGGGTCCGTGACCTCCGGAACGCGAACGCTCAGAGGGGGCCTGTCGAACGTCGACGGGACCAGGCAGGCTCCGACCAGCGTCATTAGAATCCAATCGAACCCCATCGTTTTTGAACCTCCAATCCACACACTACTTTGCATTGCCCGTGCCATCCGGAACCTAAGATTCGCTTGAGGCTACCGCCTGCGCGTCGTCAAGTGTCGAGTCAGGTGTCGAGGCAGGTGTCGATGTCCGGCTTGGGTCAGCGGCGCAGCACGCCTCCCTCCCGGCCGGAACGGTGCTTGAAGCTGTTGAGATCCATGGCGCCCCGGCATCGCTTTCACCGACGAAGTCCCGAGTGCGGCAGGCGTTTTTGCTGGATCAACTCAACAAGGTAGGAGGTATAGATTCCCGAGGCTTTCAGGCCGACGTCCTTCGACGCAAGGCGTCGCAGCAGAGCAAGGCCATCGTGGCCGATTGCCGAGACGTCGCGCAAAAGCAGCCGAACGGGTTTTCTCTTGGAAGCCGCCCGATTACAGAACGTCTCCAGCGTATCGATGGACTCGCCCGAGAGCCGGCCATCCACCGTAATAGTGGTGAGCGCGGGCTCATCAGATGTCATGATTCGGATCATTGCGAGTGCCCTCCTCAACGCTGCGAAGCTGCACGTCGAAATCCAGTCGTTTCGACCGGGAACTTGCTGCAGCTCTCCATAGCCATCGGCTGGGGCGCTGCCCAACCTGGAAACCGAAGTGCAGTTACGATGATGTTCGCAGCGCAGGTTGCCGAACGCGGCGAACTAGCGAACAGGCCTTAGCTTCAGCCTTGCTGATCGGGAGGCGAAAGTATGTTTCGAGTGGTCACGGTAGCACGGGAGTACGGTAGCAGCGGGGCCGCAATCGCCCAAAGGGTCGCAGAACACCTTGAGTGGAAGCTGCTGGACAAGAATCTGATCGAGGCCGTTGCGCGTCGGGCTCAAGTGGACGTCGCCACGGCTCGCAGATATGACGGGTCCGTGGATTCGTGGTGGCATCGAATCAATCGCGCCGGTCTTTGGTCTGCCGGCGTAGCGGCCGGCCTGCGTCCTGCCGACGCGCAGTTCTTCGACGCGGAGACGATGGCTGCCGTCGCGCAAGAGATTATCGAAGGCGCGGCCTCCAAAGGAAACTGCGTCATCGTGGGACGCGGCGCGCAGTGCGTGCTCCAGAGTCGGCCCGAAGCTCTTCACATCTTCATTTATGGACCTTGGCCCGAGCGCATCGCGCGAGTTCAGGAACGCATGGGGAACGACTGTGACGTCGCCAAGTTGCTTGGGGCTACTGATCGCCTGCGCGCCGCATACGTTCGGCGATACTTTGGGCGTGACTGGAAAGACCGTCATCTGTACCAGATGATGATCAGCTCGCATATCGGGATCGAGAAAGCCGCACTGTTGATCGTCAATGCGGTCAACGGCGAAAGCCTGGCACCGAACGGACCCGAGCCTTCGGCTTCCGGTGTGTTGACGAACGCGGAAGCGCAACCGGTAGTCGGAGGGGTATAGCCATGCACGTTCAGGATGACCGGAAGGGCCAGGCGAGCTGGTCCTTGAAAATCATGTTCTTAGCTATCACGGTGGGCCCCTGGCTAATCCTGATGTGGTTGCTCTGGCCCCGTTGTTGAATGTGCACGTTTTGTAAGCGGGCGAACGGCCTGGCGCTTCAGATGCGTTGGGGGAAAGGCGAACGGAGGTTGCACTATGTCCGACTCCACTAAGGTGATCCTGGCGTTGTACTGCGCTATGGTGGTGATTCTGGCGCTCTGTTGTTTCATTCAAGATCACATTCCAAAGCGGCCTCGAACGGCGAAGGGCACCGCTGCACCCCAAATCGGGCCCAGCGGCGAGTATTCTGGCACCTCAACCTTAGATCGGTTCGGACAGAACAAGGCGCCCAACAATGACTGGGAGCTGCATGAGTCGCGATGTAAATAGCTCCTCGTACAATCAAAGAGGGTCGTGTCATGCTACGAATAGCTCGCATACTTTTTCCGGTCGATTTTTCAGATCGCTGTGCCCTGATTGGCGGACGCGTTAAGGCGCTCGCAGAGCATTTTCAGGCCGTAGTGGTCTTGCTCTACACGCTGGAACCTCTGCCAGCGCACGTCGCTGCGTTGGACATGACGCCCCTGATTCCCGAAACGACTGCCGCATTGAAGGAGAGCGCCCGGGCTGAAGTCGAACGCTTCCTCAAGAAGGAATTCTCGCATCTGTCCGTCCGTCGCGTTCTCGCCGAGGGCTTCGCAGCCGAAGTTATCGTTCAACATTCACATGCGCTCCAGACGGACCTGATTCTCATGCCAACACGGGGGCTAGGTGCGTTTCGGCGGTACATAATCGGCTCCGTGACAGCCAAGGTCCTGCACGACGCAGACTGCCCCGTTTGGACTGGCGTACATCATGAACTGGCGCCACACGTCTGGACCGAGCTGCTTCACGTAGTCTGCGCCGTGGACTTGGGTCCGCAGAGCGTCAAAGCCTTAGCCTGGGCATTCGGCTTCGCGAGCCAATGGCAAGCAAAGCTCACCTTACTATATGTCGCACCGGCTCTCGAGCCAGTCCCAGGCCAATACTTTAATCCAGACTGGCGAATACCGTTCATGAGCGCGACTCGCGAGGAACTCCAAAAGATCAGAGATTCGGTCGGCGCGGATTGTGAGATTCACGTTGAGACAGGCGAGGCCGCAAAGACCGTGGTGGCAACTGCAGCGGCATTGAAGGCGGATCTCCTGGTCATCGGTCGAAGCCCGCATGACGGATTAGTAGGGCGGCTCCGAGCGAATGCATATGCGATTATCACCCAATCCCCGTGTCCAGTTGTCAGCGTATAGGGATCACTCTCTGCTAACCAGCGGAGGTTCCTTTGTTCCCCCGTTGGCCACGCCTGGCGCACGTGTTGACGCAGAGGGGGGAGCTACGGGTGCGTATGCGTGCGGTGCGCAGATGAGCCGAATTGCAAGCCGCCCCAGTGAGGCGCAGCGCTCGGCGCTGCACGCCACGGGTCGCAAGCCGCACGTCGGAACCATCCTGGAGCTGACCCAGATCTGTTCACGCCGGCGCCTCTGAAGGTTGCAAGCAGCCGATTCCTTCCGGGCCTTGCTCGCGGACGATTCGAGTGTCTGCCGTTCGCGCAGGCGCGACACGATCAATCCGGGTGCTGAGCCACGGGAAGTCACCAGCCCTTCCGGATCGCCATGAGACGCAGCGCGACACACACAATCCCACCACGGAGGTCAGAAAAACGGCGTTGCCGAAGACGACGACCGTCGCGCCTGCAAGGGCCGCGACTGCGTAGAGCTCGGCGGTAAAGACGACCGGGACTTCCCAGACAAGTAGATCGCGCGCCATCCCTCCGCCGATACCATTCAGCACACCCATCAGCACCGCCGCGCCCGGTCCGAGATGGAAGGCGATCGCCTTGCCGGCTCCGGCGGCCGCAAAAAGCCCAATCCCAGCGCATCGAAGATATGTACACAAGCAGCAATTCCTGTCGCTGCTCGCCACTCATCTGGCCGTGGCAATCGACGACGCGTTGAATCTCCATCGTTTCCAGGGGTCCTGTGCTCAGCGCGCCCATTTCTGAACTCGAGGCCCACACCGCGCACAAACTCTCTGCGGAGAGTAACGAAGCTCTTCAGGGCATGCTCGATGAAACACAACGGACCCAGATCCTGCGTGCGCTGGAAGCGGCAAATGGGGCCATTTCGGGGCCTGATGGAGCGGCTGCGCCTCGGGATGAAGGGTTCGACCCTTCAGCTTCGCATGCAGAAGCTGGGCATTCGCGCTTCACGGACAGCCCTTCGGAACAAACAGTAGCTTCAGCGCCGGACTGCTCGATTCCAACCCCCACCTGCACCACCAAAGCGCACTCAGGTCCGTTGGGCCGCCTCACGAACCTGAGTGTCTGGCCCGTTTAGGGCATTTCGGCAGTACTCACCTGGGGCTGCGCCGACAGGAAAGCCTCGTGTGGAACGCCGACCTCTCGCTGCCAGTGAAGGAGTTCGATTTGTCGGAACCGGAGATCGCGCGCATCAAGACGGCAATCCAGACGTGGGACTCTTACGGGGCTGCCGCGGACCGACATTGGCTGGAACCACTGGTCGTGGCGGACGCATCGACCCGTTGCAGCGGAACCTACAGGGATCTCCTGCCGACCAACCAGCTAACGTCCGAGCCGATCCCGAACAAAGCGGCAGGTAATAGCGAGTATCAGAGTAAAACGTTCTGTTTTCTGAGCCCTGGCTACAAGTGCCTCAATGCAAATTCGATTACCCTCCGTAGCATTATGCTTATGCTGGGGTGTAGTACCCTGCCGTTGAGGAGTTGGGTGTGCGGGCAGAGAGGCAATCAGAATGAATCACGAACACAACACGACCGTCAAAGTCATCGATCCGGTCTGCGGCATGACGATCGCACCGGAGGACGCCGTTGGGCACGTCGAGCACGAGGGCGCCACCTACTATTTTTGCAGCCCGTCTTGCATGGAGAAGTTCCAGGCCAACCCGAAGCGATTTCTCAAGTCGCACGGCCACGCAGTTCCTCCCAGTAGGGACGCAGTCGAGTACACCTGCCTCATGCATCCGGAAGTGCGCCAGATTGGGCCCGGGGCTTGCCCCAAGTGCGGCATGGCGCTGGAACGCGCCACAATTGCGTGCCGCAGATGCGCGCCGAATACCCCTGCCCAATGCACCCGGAAATCGTCAGGAGCGAGCCGGGTTCGTGCCCCATCTACGGCATGGCGCTCGAACCGCGCGAGGTCACTGGCGATCAGGTCAATCCGGAACTCGTGGACATGACGCGCCGTTTCTGGACGAGGGTCGCCCTCACTGTTCCCGTCCTCGCCTTCATGATTTCAGAATTCGTGCCGGGCGATCCCTTGATGCGCCCGCCTTCACATTGGCGCCCTCCCGGAATTCGCGGCTCTGGATGAGGCACAGCCCGCAGCGGGCGCCGCGGACCTGAGCGCCCTGCTCAACAAATACTCGCCCCGAAGTGTCGCCGTTCGTCGTCAGCCTGGCGCGGTTAGCCGACGGCCCCGCCGTAGAACTCCGCTCTCACCGCAGAGACCATCCGTGAGGTTGTCGCCTCATCGCACTGATATCGCACCATAGCTTGACGAACCATCTCCACACCGCCTTCGAACTCTGCCTGTACGACGGCATTGACTCCCATCTTTCGCAACTCGGCCACATGGTGCTCTCGCGCGGCTCGCGCGATCACGACGATCTCTGGATTCAGGAGTCGTGCGCGTTCGACGCACAGCCGAATGGTGCTGGTGTCCGGAATCGTCAACAGCAGAATTCGAGCGCTCTCGATCTTGGCTGCACGGAGAAGTTCTTCTCCCGTGATATCGCCCCAAATACCGATAAGTCCAGTTCCAGTCATGTCGCTGAAAACCGAGTGATTCAACTCCACGGTTACCAGTGGGATCCCCGCGGTCTGGAGTACATGGGCAACAGCCTTGCCGCTCCGGCCATAACCGCCGACCACAACATGCCCCCGGGGGACGTCGTTCGGTAGGTCGATCGGCGCGGCTACCGGGGATGTCTTGCGCCAAGTCCGCCAGGCGCGGCCCAGTGTAAGCGCCCTGCCCGATATGACGGGCGATAACGCCATTGTGAAGACGGTACACGTCAGCACCAGATCATAAGTGGACTTCGATAGCAGCCCGGAGCCGACGCCGATCCGCGCCAGCACAAACGAGAACTCCCCAACCTGTGACAGGCCCAGCCCGACAATCCAGGGCGCCATATTGACATAGCCGAACGCCCTCGTCAATAACCCGATAATCAAGGCCTTGCCGACGACGATCAGAATTACGGCGCCCGCGACCCGGGGGATGTGTGCCAACGCATAGCGCGGGTCGAGCAGCATGCCCACGGTAACGAAGAACAGCAGCCCAAAAATATCGCGGACTGGCACCACATCGCTTAAAGCCTGATGGCTGAATTCCGATTCGCTAAGAATAATCCCGGCGATGAAGGCCCCCAACGCAAAGGACAGGCCCATCTTCTGGGTGGCGTATCCCACGCCGACTCCAACGGCAACGATGGACACCAGGAACAACTCCCGTGAACCCCACACCAGCACCCACTTGAGCAGCCGGGGCAAAAGCCACTTGCCCAGGATCACCACGACGAACAAAAATGCAGCGGCGATTCCCACGGCGCGCGCAAGCTTTACGAAGAAATGGCTGAAGTCTCCCAATTGCGGCAGAATGACGAGCATCGGAACGACTGCCAGGTCCTGCACGACGAGCAGACCGATCATTACACGGCTGGCCAATGTCGACGTCACGCCGGCTGCGGAAATCGTTTTCAGTACCACCACCGTGCTGGACAGGGAGACCATCGCGCCGAACCAGATCGCTTCCGTCACAGACATTCCAAACAGCTTTACGCCGGCCAGGGCGCCGGTCGCGGAAGTGAGGACAATCTGAATTGGCCCGCCGATCAATGCAATCCGGCGGACCGGCTGGAGGTCCCGAAAGGACATTTCCAATCCGAGGGAGAAGAGCAGGAGAGCCACGCCAATCTCGGCCAGAAGTTCAATATCGTGAACTTGAACCACTGTCGGTCCGGCCGTGTAGGGGCCCACTAGCACGCCGGCGGCCACATAGCCGACCAGCAGCGGCAAACGCGACACGCGCGCCAGCAGTCCCCCGAACAGACCGGCGACCACGATGAGGACAAAGTCAGACGCGATACCCAATTGCCACCTCCGGGAATGATCTTTTGGCGGACAGCATAGGGGATAATATCGGGCACGCGGTGCAGTTCGAGCTTCGCATGATGTGGATCCGCTGCGCTGCCACAGTATAGTGACTCACCTTCAGCAACCCCGCCACGTCTTTATTGGATTTGCGCCTGGGCCAGACGCGTTCAACGAATGCCGACGAGTTCGAGTCCCTCGCGGAAACTGCGCCAGCAACAGCGAACACGTGTACTACTCGACGACGAGAAACTGCGCCATCTCTCAAGAAGAGTACTCCAAGTAAGGTAATCACGGCGCCGGCTCAGAACAAAAGAACGCACGAACAGCGGCTGCACCGGGCGAACGCGAGCTGCTAGGAAGCAACCACTACCACGATGAAGACGATCATAACCGAATCAGAGCCGCCAAAAGGCAGCCCAAGCGCCACCTTGTCGCTGAGCGGGTGGTCGAGGTCTGCGGTGATCCCACTGGTCACCGTCGAGTTGAATCACGCGGTGTGCAGTGAAGCGACATCACTGGAACAGGACTCAGCGGTGTTTGGGGCGATATTGCGGGCGAAGAAATCCTGCGTGCGGCCAAGATCGAGAGCGCTCGGATTCTGCTGTTGACGATTCCAGAACCCAGCACCATTCGGTGCGCGTCGAACGCGCACGACGCCTGAATTTGAAGATAGTTGTGATCGCGCGAGCCGTGCGAGAGCACCATGTGGCGGAGTTGAGAAAGATGGAAGTCGATGCCGCGGTATAGGCCGAGTTCGAAGGCGGTGTGGAGCTGGTCGTCAGGCTTTGGTTTTGATATCAGTGCGATGACGCGACAACCTCACGCCTGGTCTCCGCTGTCAGAGCGGAGTTCTACGTCGGGACCGCCGGCTAATCGAAAAGTCTCTCTATTTCTCTTCGCGGGGTGAGTATTTGTTCAGCAGGGCGATCAGGTCCGCGGCGGCCGCCGGAGGCTTGAACTGGCCTTTGACAATCTGCCTGTTGGAGAGAGGCTTACCGTACAGTTCCTTGTTTTCGCTCTTGTCCTGGAGCAGGGTCGCACCTGTTAACGCCAGGCCGGCGAAGACGCCGTGGGAACGGGAGTCGGAAAGAATCTTGGCTCTCATGGGCGCGTCAGTCTGAGCCGTGCTAGTCGCGTCACGCATGGTTCTGTCAGCCAGTGGACATCTGCGAAGAGCCCTCCCTGCGGAAAATCGAGAAAGCCTTGAGTCAATTGGGTTTCAAGCGCGGGTACTGAGTTTTCATTCCACAATTGCGCGTACGCTGTGGGTAGGGCCCGGTGGATGGGCGGCACGCACACGCCTATCCTCCCGATCGATTGGTCAGACACTCAGCACGGGGCAGGGCGATTCACGAATGATGGCATAGGCGTTCGTCGGTAGTCGTCCGGTAACACCGTCAAGGGAACTGCGTCCGATGAGGAGCAGATCGGCTTGCACACTCTTGGCTGCGTTGGCTATTGCATCGGCAATGGAACCGATTTCAATGTGAATCTCGCCTCTCGCTCCCGCCGTCTCCATCGTCTGTACGAGTTCAGCTTTCGCCTCGTTGATGACCTCGCCTCTCCATTCCGGCGACAAATAGTAGGTTTGCAGACGGGGATCGAGCGAAGCAACAACGTGAATCACACTGAGCTTCGCTCCAAACTCCCCGGACAACTGGGTAGCCCAGGTCAAGATACGTCCGCTCTGTGGCCCAAGATCGACGGCGCACGCAATGTGATGGGGTTGCGCCGAATGTACGCAAGACGCCGTATCCGGCGTATGAACTGCCGTCCAGACCAGACAACTCGAATCATGCAGGACTTTTGCCGTGATCGAGCCCAGAAGCAGACGCCGAAACGGCCCATACCCATGGGTGGGCATCATGACCAGATCGACGTGTTCAGAATGGGCGTATTCAACGATCTTGCTTGCCGGTTCCCCTTCCAGCAGGACACGTTTTACCCGGTGGTTCTGCCCTTCGTTTAATCGAAATTCCTTCAGCCTCTGCTCAGCTTCGGTTCTTGCGCTTTCGGCCGAGGTCGCGAGCGAGAGGTCGAAACGCGGAGCCATGACGTGGAGCACGGTGATCTCAGAAGCGAAGTGATCGGCGACTGCCGCCGCAGCATCTGCCGCGTCAGTTGACCGCGGTGAGAAGTCTATCGGAACCAGAATCTTCGCGATGGTGAACATGTTAGCGTTGTCCTTTCGAGTCCGGCTGTGTTGGTTCAGCGTGAAATGGAGAGCTGGCCTTGCCCGTTAGCGAGTATAACGCCATTTTCGGCGGGCCAGTTCGGGACGACATCTCCCAACGCACTGGCGGCTGGTGGCACATGCGGCGGCTGAAGCTCCAACGGGTTTTCAAAGGAAAACAGGTTGGGTGGTCCGCGCTCACACAGCCCGCGCGGGTGGAAGACCAAACTGGCTACGGAAGAAATAGTAACGCCCGAACGCTCACACTCTTTCCAATCGACTTCCGCGCCCCGGATGACTCCGAGGAGAGCTCAGCGACGGAGCCGATTGCGGATAAAGGGAGGCATGTGGCGCTGCCAGGGGTGTGCCCACAATTCTCCATTTCCATCTGGGGCTGCAGATGTCTTCAAACGCAGAACGTCCGATTCCGGCCCTGAGCGATGAGGCACTCGATCAACTATTTCGCACGGCAAGGTCATTTTCCTATTGGCTGGAGAAGCCGGTAAGCGATGACACGCTTCGCCGATTGTACGAGCTGATGCAGTATGGACCGACCAGCACGAACGGGAGCCCCGCTCGCTTTCTTTTCCTTGACACACCGGAGGCCAAGCAACGGCTCATCCCCGCACTTTCGCCGACCAACGTCGAAAAGGTACGGACCGCTCCGGTCACCGTGATAGTTGGCTATGACCTTTGTTTCTACGAACAGATGCCGAAGCTGTTTCCTCACGCGGCCGGGCTATCAAGACGTGTTTGCGAAGTCTCCCGAACTCGCCGAGGTGACCGCCCCGCCGCAATTCCAGTCTCCAGGGAGCATATCTGATTATCGCGGCGCGCGCCTTGGGACTCGACTGTGGCCCCCTATCGGGTTTTGACAGCCGCAAAGGTGGACCAACAGTTTTTCGGGTCGGGCAAGAACGTCGATGACTGCGATCAGGAGTTCTTCCGGCTCACCCACGTCACAACCAATTTCTTGGGCAACATCGGGCACGGTGACCGCTCGCAGCTCCATCCCCGCAATCCGCGCCTGAGTTTTGAAGCCTGTGCCCTCCTCTAATGCTCGGCCGATCCGTTCACTTAGATCTGAAGGCCGGAGGAATATCGGCGGCTCGTGCGTTCCCACCAAGTGCCCGCGCTCATACTTTTTTCGGCATATCATGAATCGTAGGCCACCTCCCTTCCCAACCGGCAGGGCGCGCGCGACACAATAACTGGAACCACGCTATGAATTCGACTCGCGAAAAGGACTCGCAACTATGAACGCAGAACCCACGGGAGCTTCTCGAACAGCACTTGCTGATCTCGAAAACCTGCTCCCGGAACTGGAGGCGATCTACACCGACCTTCACGCGCACCCGGAGTTGTCGATGCAGGAGACTCGAACCGCGGGAATCGCCGCGGACCGGCTGCGCGCGGCGGGCTTCGAAACGACTGCCGGCGTCGGGAAGACGGGCGTGGTCGGTCTCCTGCGCAACGGCGAGGGCCCGACGGTCATGCTGCGCGCCGACATGGACGCCCTCCCGGTCCTCGAAGCAACAGGACTGCCCTATGCGAGCACAGTCACCGCCACGGACCGCGAGGGCAAAACCACGCCGGTGATGCATGCCTGCGGGCACGACATGCACGTGACCTGGTTGATAGGGGCGACCAACCTGCTGGCACGCGCCCGCTGCGTGTGGCGGGGGACGCTGCTCGCCGTTTTCCAGCCGGCGGAGGAGACAGCGGAAGGGGCCCAGGCCATGATTGACGACGGCCTCTTCGAGCGATTCCCCAGACCGGATGTGGTACTCGGGCAACACGTTATGAGTTCGCCGGCGGGCGAAATCGGCTGGCGGGCGGGGGTCGTCACATCCGCTGCCGATAGCCTGCAGATCCGGTTGTTCGGGCGCGGCGCTCATGGTTCCATGCCCGAGGCCAGCATTGATCCAGTGGTGATGGCTGCGGCTACTGTGCTGCGGCTACAAACCATCGTCTCCCGTGAACTCGCAGCGGCTGAGGCTGCTGTTGTCACAATTGGCGCACTAAAGGCGGGCACCAAAGAGAATGTCATCCCGGACGAGGCGATCATCAAACTCAACGTGCGCACCTTCGACGAGGCCGTGCGCAAGCGCGTACTCGCTGCAATTGAGCGGATTGTCAATGCCGAAGCCGCAGCCTCCGGCGCAGTCAGGCCCCCAGAGATCACCCCGCTCGACCGATATTCCCTGGTGAGGAACGACGACGAGGCTACGCGGCGAGTAGTAGCAGCATTCCGAGGCCACTTTGCCGCCGGCCAAGTGCACGAAACCAAACCCACTTCAGCGAGTGAGGACTTCGGGTGCTTCGGATCCCAGTGGCACGCCCCGGCAGTTTTCTGGTTTGTCGGAGGCATCGATGCGGGCTTGTATGCAAAAGCCACAGAGGCCGGACGAATCGGCGAGATTCCCACCAACCACAACCCGCGCTTCGCGCCCGTGATCCAGCCAACTCTGCGAACCGGTGTGGAGGCGATGGTGATTGCTGCACAGGCCTGGCTGTCCGCGTGAGCCAAATGGCTGTGAACGAACAAATCGTGGTCGGTGCGTTTCTGGTTGTCCTCGATCTGGGTGGGACCTTTGTCTTCGCGCTCAGCGGAGCCGCGGCCGGGATTAAGCACCGGCTCGATCTCTTCGGGGTGCTCGTGCTGGCGTTCGTGGCCGCGAACTTCGGGGGAATCACCCGTGACGTCCTGATTGGCGCGGTGCCTCCGGCAGCCATCAGCGACTGGCGATACGTCACAGTTTCTGCCGTTGCCGGTGTGATCACTTTCCTCTGGTATCCCGCGATCGAGCGGCTGCGCAGTCCTGTGCTGGTATTCGACGCCGTCGGCCTTGCGCTGTTCGCGGTCGTCGGCACCTCGAAGGCGCTCACCTTTCATCTCGGCCCTGTGGCCGCGCCTCTGCTCGGCATGCTGACGGGAATTGGCGGCGGTCTGGTCCGGGATGTGCTCGTGTCAGACGTACCCGCTGTGTTTCGTGCCGAGATTTACGCCGTCGCGGCACTGGCCGGCGCCGTCGTAGTGGTTATCGGCCACATTCTCCATTTTCCGTCCGCGCCGGTAGCGGTTGTGGCGGCCACTCTTTGTTTTGGGCTCCGCATGGTCTCAATCCGGCGCGGCTGGCGGCTTCCCATCGCCAGCCCGTCAGAGCAGTCTACACCGCTCGAACCACGCACTCCCAATTGAGAGCGGCCGGAGACACTCAGAGGAGGGATCCCCGAATGGCTGAGATTCTGCCTGCCGTCTTGTTCGGATACGGAAATCCCATGAACGCCCAGATGGACAACAGCTACACCAGAGGATGGCGGAGGAAGCGCTCGACAGGGCGAAAGGCTGTCCGCAAAAGCTCGCGACGT
The DNA here is from genome assembly GCA_020073365.1 of Terriglobia bacterium. Lineage (GTDB taxonomy): Bacteria > Acidobacteriota > Terriglobia > Bryobacterales > Bryobacteraceae > JAIQFL01. The sequence goes on from JAIQFL010000012.1 coordinate 37,144, forward strand.
TATGACACCAGTCTCTTGCTACCCTGGTCAACTCCGGCGCGGCGAAGGTCTAACCTGCGCGCACCATCGACGCCTGTAACGCCAAGACGGACTAAACTCAAATACCTGTCAGCGTGGTATCTTTTGGGAGCCATGGACATCGCAAGAAGTCTGGCGATTTCATTCCGCTCGGCGACTATGAAAGCGCCAGCGAAGATTGGGCTTCACAATGGACAACATGAGCCACAATGATCACGGACCGGCGTCCGACCCGCACTCCGGTCACAAGATGTCGGACATGCACGGCAGCCACGACCGTCACGCCGGGCACTCCGTTGCTATGTTTCGCGACAAGTTTTGGCTGAGTTTCGCTCTCACAATTCCCGTCGTTTTCTGGTCAATCGACATTCAGCACTGGCTCGGCTACGCAGCGCCTTCCTTCCCCGGCTCGAAGCTTATCCCCGCCATCCTCGGCACGGTCGTCTTCGTTTATGGCGGCCTGGTCTTCATCCGCGGGGCAGGGAGCGAACTTGCCGATCACAGGCCCGGCATGATGACGCTGATCAGCCTAGCAATCATAGTCGCTTTTGGAACTTCGCTCGCTGCGACATTCGGCCTCTTCGAGATTGACGTATGGTGGGAACTCGCGTCACTGATTACGATCATGGTCCTCGGCCACTGGCTCGAAATGCAGGCCATTTCCCAGGCTCGTGGCGCGCTGAACGCGCTCGCCGCCCTGCTCCCCGACACCGCTGAACGCGTAACGGGCGCAGAAACTCAAGTTGTTCCACTCTCTGAGTTGCGCATCGGCGACATCGTTCTTGTCAGGCCCGGGGCCCGCGTTCCGGCCGACGGCACCGTCGTTGAGGGCGCTGCCGATGTTGACGAGTCCTTGATCACCGGCGAGTCCAAAACGCTGCCGAAGGCGGCAGCCTCCAAAGTCATTGCGGGGACCGTTGTCAGCGGCGGAAGTCTCCGCGTCAGTATTGCGGCAATCGGGGACCAGACTGCTCTCTCCGGAATCATGCGGCTCGTCGCCGCCGCGCAAGCTTCCGGCTCTCACACGCAGGCACTTGCCGACCGTGCGGCCGCGATACTTTTTTACGTCGCGGTCGCCTCGGGTGCCATTACTTTCGCGTATTGGTGGCTTTCAGGCGACAGGGAACACGCCCTAATTAGAACCGCAACAGTCCTCGTCATTGCTTGTCCGCATGCGCTCGGCCTGGCGATTCCACTGGTCATCGCAATCTCGACATCACTAGGGGCACAGAACGGGCTCCTGGTTAAGGACAGAATCGCGCTCGAACGCGCTCGCAATCTGGATATGGTCATCTTCGACAAGACCGGAACTCTGACACGCGGTTCTCCTGCCGTGTCGGGAGTCGCGGCGACACATGGCACGACCGAAGACGATTTGCTTGCGCGCGCCGCCGCTGTCGAATCGAACTCCGAACACCCTCTCGCGAAAGCAATCGTCGCCGAAGCCGGGCGCCGAAGCTTAACCCGATTAGCAGCCACGAATTTCGAGGCGCTTCGAGGCCGGGGAGCGAAGGCGCTTGTGGAAGGCACGAGTGTCGAAATCGGCGGACCGCGCCTGGCGGCCGAGGCCAAGGTAACGGTCCCGCCGGAAGTCGACAAACTGACAACTGCATGGGCGTCTGAGGGGAGGACGGTTCTTTATGTGCTCGCGCAAGGCCGGCTGCTCGGAGCTTTCGCAGTTGAAGACGAGATTCGGCCTGAATCCAGTGAAGCCGTCGCTGAGCTACACCGGCTTGGTGTCCGCGTCGCGATGATCACTGGCGATTCGAAGGCGGTTGCCGATTCGGTCGCCCGGCGTATTGGAATCGATGAAGTCGCTGCCGAGGTTCTCCCCGCCGACAAGGCGGCTTCGGTGAAGAAGTTTCAGGCAGGCGGCAAGCGAGTAGCAATGGTGGGCGACGGCGTTAACGATGCACCCGCCCTGGCAACCGCAGATATCGGAATCGCCATCGGGGCGGGAACCGATGTGGCGATTGAGTCCGCGGGGATCGTGCTCGTGCGGAGCGATCCCCGCGATGTCGTGGGTGCGATCGCACTATCCCGCGCTACCTATCGAAAAATGATCCAGAACCTTGTTTGGGCGACGGCCTATAACCTTGTCGCTATTCCGGTTGCTGCCGGCCTTTTCGTCCACTGGGGATTCGATCTCCCCATGAGTGTTGGGGCGGTGGCGATGAGCCTGTCCACCATCATCGTAGCCGCGAACGCTCAGTTGCTTCGCGGACTTAAGTTGCAACCCGATGCCCTACGCCCTGCCCGTTGATCCGATGCCGGGCAAACTGGGCGAAATACAGTCACGTTCGGGGCGGCCGGGATGCGGACCCGATGTTTCAGAGCAATTCCGCGCTTTGCCACGCGATGAGGTATTGCAAGCGCAGTTGGGTGCACTAACGTATGAATTAACACGTATCTACAAAACGCGGAATCAGTAAAAACTCGCGTAAAAAGCGTGAGCATGAAGCCCCGTAAGCCATGAGAACGTGGCAGCGCCAACGCGAATCGAAACCGTTTTGCCCCGTCCGAAGCCCTCCGATGCAGTCGTGACTCGGAACGACCACTACTACCGACCCGGTCGTATAATTAGCTGTGCCGAGACGCACAGGAGAAGGCACCAAATAGTTAGGAGTAACGATCATGTCCACTCTCCGACTCACCTTCGCCACGGCCTGTATGGTGTGCCTGTTCACTCTTTCTGGATGCTCTTCGGGCTCACGTGTCGCAGACGCCGACTGGCTAACCTACAACCGCACCCTGGCTGGAGATCGGTTCTCGCCTCTCAAGGAAATCGACCATTCCAACGTCGCCCAATTGAAGGCGATCTGCACGTATACGCTGCCGGAGGTGTCCTCGCTTCAGACCGGTCCGCTTGTTGTTGACGGCACGATGTACTTCACGACTGACGAGGGGTCCTACACGATCGATGCCAGCACATGCGCGGAGAAGTGGAAACAGCATCGGCACAGCGACACGCCAAGCATGCTGCTCGTGAACCGTGGATTCGCCTACACGAACGGACGCTTGTTTCGAGGCACCTCGGACTCGCACGTGCTTGCGATGGATCCGGCTGATGGCCACCAGATCTGGGATCACGTCCTTGACGTGAAGGGACCGGGCGTTTCGATACCGATGGCGCCGATCGCCGCGAACGGGCTAGTCTACGTCGGCAACGCCGGCGGTGATCAGGCCAATGTGACCGGCCACGTTTATGCGCTGGATGCCAAGGACGGTCACGTGGTTTGGAAGTTCGATGTGGTCCCGGAAGCCGGACCGGCTCGAGCGACTTGGACCAATCCGAAGTATCCGATTTCCGGCGGTGCGTTCTGGACATCGTTCACCCTGGATGAACCCAACGGCGTGCTGTACGTGCCCGCGGGCAATCCGGCACCCGACTTCGACAGCGAACGGCGGACCGGCGACAACCTCTATACCGATTCGGTCATTGCGACCGACGCGACGAACGGACAGATGCTGGGCTACAACCAACTGGTCAAGCGGGACAACCACGACTGGGACGTCGACAGTCCACCCATGTTGGCGACGACACGCTCGGGCAAGCGGATTGTGGCGTCGGCGAACAAAGACGGTCTCCTCTCGATCCTCGATCGCTCTCGGGTAAGTCGTGGTTCGCGGCCAGCCGATCTCACGCCAGTCCTTCCGCTCCTTTCGCAGACGCCGACGACCACTCGAGAGAACGTAGAGGCGCCGCTCTCGCGCGACCATCTGGTGCGCTTTTGCCCTGGAATCCAGGGCGGCGTCGAATGGAATGGCGCGGCGTTCAGCCCGGACACGAATTCGCTCTATGTTGCAGCTGTGGACTGGTGCGCAAACGTCCAGGTTAAGCGAGATATCGAGGTCCCTGCTTCGGGTGGGCTTTGGCTCGGTAACGAGAACCCGTTTGCCGATATATTCGATCCGGCGGACAAGGCGAAGGGGTGGCTTACGGCGTTCGACGCGGAGACGGGCAGTGTGCGCTGGAAGTATCCCGCGCCGCACCCGATGCTCGCCGGCGTGACGCCGACAGCCGGCGGGCTGGTGTTCGCTGCGGATCTCGGAGGCCAGATCTACGCAATGGACGCGGACAAAGGGAGCATCCTTTGGCAAGCGAACGCCGGTCAATCCGCAGGTGGTGGCATTGTCACGTATCGCGCCGGAGGACGACAGCTCATCGGCGTGGCTGCTGGAATGAAGTCACCGATGTGGCCGGGAGGCGCCCAGCAAAGCCGCATCCTTGTGTACGGCTTGCGCTGACGGATGCGCGCGACTCGAAAGTGAGCGATGCTCCGTTCTGACCGGTGCTCGTTTTCGGCCAATAGAAGGAGAAGATCGTGTCCTGTGCTCAACAGACCTTCACAGAACGTGAGCCGCGCCACCACACCGCGAACGCTTGGTCGGTTGTGCTGAGCGCCTTGATGACCAGTACCGGGATTCTTGCGATGGGCTCGCCGCTGACGACGGTCTCGCTTCCCGGCTTAGACTTAGAGTTGGAAACATTCGATAGAAGAAAGGCCCCACACCTTTAAGGAGTCACGAAAATGATGATGGATTGGAAGATGTATCGCGATCAGGTAAATGCCGCCGTCAAGGAGATTTCCGCCGCGAATCCTGACATCGTGAAGGCCTACGCCGGCTTCCATCAGGCCAGCGCCAAGTCGGCACATTTAGACGCCAAGACGCGCGAACTGATCGCGCTTGCTGTCGCTGTGACGTTACGCTGCGATGGATGCATCAATGCTCATACGGATGCGGCCGTCAAAGCTGGTGTAACGAAGGAAGAGATGGTTGATGCGCTGGGCGTCGCCATTATGATCAACGCCGGCGCGGCCATGGTCTATTCTGCGCGCACCGTCGACGCCTATAACGCGAAGACGCAATTAACGTAGATCAAACGAAAGGCGAGGTTATGACCCCAGAGCAGAACTTGCAATTGATGAAGACGCTGGACGATTCCTGGAACGCGAAGGAGCTTTCAACGTTCCACAAACGTCACGCCAAGGATTGCGTGGTGCGATGGCCCAACCAACCCCCGACGCATGGAATCGAAGCTCATGAGCAGGAGGCGCTTGCCTTTTTCAAGACGTTTCCCGATCAGCATCTCGTGAACAATCCATACAAAACGATGATCGCGCAGGGAGATTGGACGTGCACAATCGCCGAGTTTACCGGGACCATGACGGGGCCGATGACGATGGCCGACGGCACGGTGATTCCCCCCAAGAACAAGAGCTTTAAGGTGGACTTCTGCACCGTGGCGCACTGGAATGAGAAGGGAGAGATCGTGGAAGAGAATCTGTTTTACGATCTGATGGGAATGTTGAAGCAGATTGGTGTGATGTAACAGCCACGAAAGGCCGTGGAGATAGGGGAGAAGGACTCACATGCCGGAACTGATGCCCGCAATCTTTTTTGGACACGGCAATCCCATGAACGCCGTACTGACTAACGGCTACACTGAAGCCTGGCGTCGCATCGGGGGAGAAACGCGCAAGCCCAAAGCCATCCTCTCGATCTCCGCGCACTGGTATGTGCCGGGAACCGGCGTCACGATCAGCACCTCGCCGAGGACAATTCACGATTTCGGCGGCTTTCCGCCCGAGTTGTTTCGGGTGCAGTATCCCGCGCCCGGTGACCCTCAGCTTGCCCGCCGCGTCCAGAAGCTGCTCGCGCCCCTGCCGGTCACTCTCGACGACACCTGGGGACTCGATCACGGGACTTGGTCGGTGCTCGTGCATGCCTATCCGAAGGCCGATGTTCCGGTTGTTCAACTGAGCATAAATGAATCCCAGCCCGCCTCCTTCCATTTCGAGCTCGGAAAACAACTTGCGCCGCTGCGGGACGAGGGCATCCTGATCGTCGGCAGCGGAAACCTGGTCCACAATCTGCACACGTATGCCTGGGGCCGGCACATGCCTGAGCCCTATGATTGGGCGGTCAAGTTCGAGCTGGAGGCAAGACAGATGATGCTCGCCGGTGATTTCAAGCCACTGGTCGCCTATGAAAAGCTCGGCAAAGGGGCGATGCTTTCCATTCCGACGCCAGACCACTACCTGCCGCTGCTCTATGTGATCGCAACCCGGCAACCGCGGGAAAACATCACCTTCCCTGTCGAAGGCGTCGACGGCGGATCGATCTCAATGTTGTCAGTCTCAGTAGGTTGAGGAAGTGACATGAAAGTAGTTCTGTTGGGAGCGACCGGCTTCGTTGGCTCAGCACTGCTTAAGGAAGCCCTCGACCGGGGCCACAGGGTCACTGCAATCGTGCGCGATCCGGAGAAGCTCGACAAACGTGACGGACTCATCCCAAGAACAGGCGACGTCTACGACACCGCTTCTCTTGCGGGATTAGTCGAGGGCAACGACGCGCTGATCAGTGCTTTCAATCCCGGATGGAAGAACCCAAATCTCTATGACGACCAGGTCCGTGGGACAAGGTCTATCATTGAGGCCGCCAAGAAGGCGGGCATCAAGCGAGTCCTCTGGGTGGGCGGGGCCGGCGGCCTGGAGGTCAAGGCCGGAGTGCGTGTGGTGGACGATCCCGCCCTGCCAGACTGGGTGAGGCCCGGTTCATTGGCGACCATCGATGCTCTGGATCAGTTACGAAAAGAACCGGACCTTGAATGGACATTTCTTGCGCCATCCGCTGAGATGAAGCCCGGTGAACGCACCGGAAAGTTCCGAATAGGGCGAGACCAGCTCTTAGTCGACTCCGCTGGCCACAGCGCGATTTCGGTGCAAGATTTTGCGGTTGCCATGATCGACGAACTGGAGCGCCCGCGTCATCTCCGTCAGCGCTTCACGGTGGGATACTGACCAACGAACAAGGAATTGACGATGAAAAAGAAAGAACACCAAGGCGGGAAGATCGAAGTGACAAAGGATGGCCCTTACCTCGTGAGCGGTGGCGTACCGCTCGGGGAGCAGTGGATCGAAACGAATGCCGCGGGCGAATCCCTGGACTACCGGGAGGGAAAAACTTATCCAGCGACACAACAATATGCTCTCTGCCGCTGCGGTCAGTCTGGAAACAAACCGTTTTGCGACGGCACTCACAAGAAGGTCTCGTTCGACGGCGCCGAAACAGCCAGCCGCGCACCCTACAGCGACCGTGCGCAGACGATCGAGGGGCCAACAATGCTCCTCACCGACGTTGAGAATCTGTGCGCCTTTGCAAGGTTTTGTGACCCGAAAGGCCAGGTGTGGAACCTTGTCCAACAAGCGGATACCCCTGAAACTCGAAAACTCGTCGAGCACGAGGCCGGGCATTGCCCTTCCGGCCGGTTAGTGGTATGGGATCGAGCAACGGGTGAAGCCATCGAACCGAAATTCGAACCCTTCCTTGGGTTGATCGAGGACACGGCCAAAAAGGTCAGAGGCCCGATCTGGGTGCGGGGGGGTATTCCGGTTGTTTCCGTTGATGGCGAAACCTATGAGGTCCGAAACCGGATGACTCTGTGCCGATGCGGCCGGTCCGCGAATAAACCTTTTTGCGACGGATCGCATGCCGCATGAGTTCGTCTGAGTGGGAAGGGAAAGCTATGAACCGAAAAACGCTCCCTGCAAGCGTGGCCCTCGTCGCGCTCGGAATTGCGGCATGCACTAAGGCTCCCGGACCCGGATCGACGGGACGTATCGATGCTGCAGGCATGCGGAAAATCGGCACCGTCGATGAGCGGTTCCAGTCGTACAACGTCGAGATGGTCGAAGTCATTGGTGGAAGATTCTGGAAGCCTTACAGGGATATCGACGCTCTTCTCAAGGCGCAGTCTTCCGTCACCCAGTCCAACAAGGATGCAGCGGCCGTCCCGGCGGGTATGGACCCGAATTTGTACCAGCAGCGCCCTCCGATTGACCTCACCAACCCGCGTTTGCGCAAGCTTGCAGCGGCCCTGGGACCGGCCTATGTAAGAGTCAGCGGAACGTGGGCAAACACTGCCTACTTCCAGAATTCCGATCAGCCCGCACCAAAGACGCCTCCAAAGGGTTTCGGCGGAGTATTAACCCGCCGGCAATGGAAGGGAGTCATCGATTTTTCTCACGCCGTGGATGCGAAACTCGTCACATCCTTCGCCACAAGCCCGGGAACCAGAAATCCCGCCGGCGTCTGGACTCCGGACCAGGCACGCCAACTCCTTGCTTACACCAAATCCGTTGGTGGCAGCATTGCCGCCGCCGAATACATGAACGAACCTACCTATGCGGAGATGGGTGGTGCCCCGAAAGGCTACGATGCAGCGGCGTTTGGGCGCGATTTTTCCGTCTTCCTTCCCTTCGTGAAGAACGCTGCACCCGATATGCTCGTCCTTGGCCCCGGCGGCGTCGGAGAGGGAATTCCGCTCGCTCCCATCGGGCTCGCCGGGAGCATTATCAAGTCTGAAGACATTCTGAAGGCCACCGGACCCCAGTTCGATGGATTCTCCTATCACTCTTACGGGGCGACGTCGAAGCGTTGCGCCTCCATGGGACCCGCATCGCAGACAAGCGCTGAGGCAGCTCTTTCAGAAGACTTCCTCTCCCGCGCAGACCGAATCGAGGCCTTTTATGCGGGCCTCCGCGATACGTTCGAGCCGGGTAAACCGCTCTGGCTCACCGAAACAGCGGACGCAGCTTGCGGGGGAAATCCCTCGGCCTCGACGTTTCTCGATAGCTTTCGCTATCTCGATCAGCTCGGGCGGATGTCCAAACGGGGCGTCCAGGTGCATATGCACAACACGCTCGCGTCCAGCGACTACGGCTTGCTCGATGACAATACGCTGATGCCGCGGCCGAACTATTGGGCGGCTTTGTTCTGGCACAAATTCATGGGCACGACGGTCCTGGATCCGGGTCTTTCGACCACATCAAACTTGCACCTCTACTCCCACTGCCTGCGCGGACAGCCCGGAGGGGTAGCGCTGCTGGCGATCAATACAGACCCATCTGCGTCCCAATCGGTTGATCTTGCCATCGCGGCAGAGCGGTATACTTTGACGGCCCCGGGTCTGGATGCGACGAATATGCAACTGAACGGGAGCGAGCTGAAGCTGGAAGAGGACGATGCGATGCCGAGGTTGACTGGCATCTCCACGGGTACCGGTCGTCTCACGTTCTCGCCGGCCACGATCACGTTCCTCGCTATTCCGAACGCGAACAATGCTAATTGCCACTAACTCAGATTCCGATCGTATCGGCCCTCTTCAGTGCTTCATGCCTGAGTGAGACGTGCAGATCGTCAGCCTGCGATGTGTGCCCATTTCGATGGGCGAAGAAATTTCTAAATACGGAAAGGTCGTTGAATACGTTCTGACTGAGCGAGAATGCTTGCCCAATCTGAACTTGGATCGAGTAGCCGACATTCCCGCACACCCTCATCAAGACATTTGGACATGCCAAGCGGGTTCATCTCTCCTATGCCAGATCCCCTGAGCGCTAGGTCTTGCCCGGCTGTTGATGCAGGCGATCGCTGCACCGAGAGCGTCGGATTTCCTTTCATCAAAACCGGCACCCTCTTCTGGTGGCAAGAACGTTCCAACCCACCCATTCGTACGGGCTCAACTTTACACTAAGACCGATTGTCCTATCCCTTAGCCGCATGTGAAGTGCGATCCGAGAAAGCTGGTTCCAGGTCCAGCTTCGCCCGCCGGTTTCCGGCTCAAATGCCGGAATCCAATCCGCCGGCCAATTTCTAAAGAGAGCAGCGTTTCCGGCAAACAGAACAAGAGCCGCGAGCAGGATCTCGATGGACGTAATGACGATTCTCCGGCACCACGCATCTGACTTGCGACAGGAGCGCATTGATGACAGCCAGGGCCGGGGTGCCGGGTACCGTCAGTGCTACGAACCGTTCGAATCCCGGCTCTGCACCTCTCGTTCCGCTCGGAACCAGTCTTCCTCCGGCGATCCGTCAGGACGTCCTCTCGATTCCCAGAATTCGTAAGCCAGTTGAGCGATTTCTTGCTGAATTCCTGGTTCGGAGAGTGCGAGGTCAACGGAATCCTCGTGTAGTCTCTCCAGCGGATCAGGTTCAGCGGCCATCTTCACCGCTTGCTTTGACATGAACGACCTCCTTTCGGCTGGTCAACGAGCGTACTCAAGTCATTTTTCTACGCGCAGGTTGTTTTTTACGCTGAACGCCCCACGCACGCCTTGGGCGGCGATCTCAGCCATATTTTTATCGCCTTCGTTGGCCACCACGCCTTCCAGCGTGATGTTCCCGTTCTTGACGATGATATGGATCGGCGGCACGGCGCCCAACTGATAGCGTTGAAGCGGTGCTTTCGAAAAGATGGTGCGATAGGCCGCCAAACGGATACGGTCGTCGTTGGGAGACAGCGGCAGGACCTCGATCTGGTTATCCACGGTCTCGACGCCCTCGATCTTCTTGATCACACTCTCGGCGTCGCTCTTGAGCGTCGGCCGCGTCACCTGGCCGAACAACGTCACTTTCGGACCGTCCACCCGGTAGGCGAGGTTGTCGAACACGTCATAATACGGCAACATGACCAGCTCGTGACGAACTTCCTTCGTGATACGTTCTTCGGCCCTCTGGGATGTTTGAGCCGCGAGGACCGTGGCCACAACGACGATCATGCCCGGGAAAAACAGTTTCCTGGTCATCAGAATCACCTCCACCAAATCCTACCTCTACTACGGTACCGCCGGCGCAAGCCGGTAATACTCCAGGCGCTGCCGGGGTCCTGGCGGCTCCTGCGCCCAGCACACTGGCCCGGCAGTTAGCGCCCCGGAAGCGACAGCCCGCCATCGCAGCTCCCCTCCCTTGTCGCGAAACAACACCTCCAGTTTTCCCGTGCCGCCACGCCAGCCGGTGGGGGCGTTGGTCGCGCCGACGATGTCCGCTCCGGCCGGCAGAACATCGGTAACCGGTGAATCGCGTAGCGTTGGTGGTGCGCACCCCAGCACCGTTCCGTTGCCGTCAATGGCGAGCGGCAGACCCCACACTGTGCCAGCGCCGTCGCGGAACAGACCGACGCGATCGCCGGTCCCATGTTGATCGTGTGTCGGGTGATTGGCAGCCGCGATCAGCGGGCCGTATAGGGCCTCCAGTTGCGCGACCGGCACATAAGGAGCGCGCGGCGGCTCCGGCCGCCCGCCGCAACCGGCCAGGACAACGGCAGCCCCGGCCGCGATCCAGTTCCTGGCCGCGAGCGACGAAGAAGTTCGAGAAATATTCATAACTGCGCTTATCATAGTCGCTCCGCCAGGGCGCCGCGCCACTCTTTGAGCGTTTGGCGTAACTCGTGCCCATCGCATTTTTCGATGGAAGGCGGCTGGAACTACGGGCAAACACTTGGACAAGAGCGCCAGCAACTTCTCTCCGCCAGGCGTCGGCTTGACCTTGGGATCCCGAACAATCTCCTTCGTAGTCAGCCGCTGATTGTACACGGCCTTGTTGGCATCCAGGTCTTCTCTCAGCGTCGCGCCCTGCAGTGCGACGCCCGCGAACAGGCCGCGCGACCGCGAATAGGATAGGATCTCGGCGCGCATCAGGGCCTAGGTCTCGGCCGTTGCGGTGCGGCCCACCGGACCGGCCGCCGCCTCCGCGGCACCACCGACCGTGAACTTGCTCGCCATCATCTTGTCGGCGCCGCGGGAATTCATCACCAGCATGATCACGTCGGTTTCCGTCACGCCCAGTTGAAGGCCGAAACTGCCGCCTTCCACCCGAACGGTTGCCGGCGCGCTCCAACCTTCCCCGCCGTTCTTCCGGCACGTAAGGTAACCCTTGCCGTAGCGCGCGCCGAAGATATATAGAAGCGCCCTTCTTAAGATCAGGGATAATCACGCAGTTGGCCTGGTCCAGCAGGTTTTGGGGAATCGCCTTGTCAGGCGTGCTCATCACCTCTTCGAGGACCGATGCGGCGTCCTCCAGGCGCTGCTTATGCTTTGTCGCGCCGAACGCGACGCCGGCTACGGTGGCGACGAGCGTCAATAAGATTACTGCGAAGTGCCAAAAAATTCATAAAAGGTTCACCTTTGCCCCTTACGGTAGCATTACCGTTTCCTGAGTCGTGAACGTGAGGACCGTCTCCGACGGGGGCGGACCTGTTGTCCGATACCAGCGAACAAGGAATTCAAAAACCGAATGCGCCAAGGCGTGGAGGACGATGCGCAAACGGCAGGAGTAGCCAACCCACCTGCTTTTCCACCGTTTCAAAACCCCATCTGTTGAGGTCGTTTGGGGCTTCCCTCGGGCCAAGAGCAGATTCCCCAAGTTGTTGGAAAGGCTGAGAAAGTAGAAAACGAAATAGAGAGAGCTTTTGGAACGGAGCTTCACGCGCCCAAGGCAAATGCGTCGCTGGCGTCCTGCGACGGAAACGCATCGGCAATCCTTAGGATGGATTTCGCTTGCTATACCCTCCATTTACCCTCCATTAAGGTATGCTCGGAAACGAACTATCGTTTTGCTGGCGTTTTTCATACCCTGAATCAACGCCATGCGCAGTTATGTTACTGAAAACAAAACGTTGCCCAACCTCCCAAGCTGGACGCCAGGGTTTGCCCGATCAGAGTGAGGCAATTGATTGGAGAGGTGCCTGCGATGACGACCATTGAGAGGCCGATCTCAGGGCCGAGCCTCTCTCATTCGGAGGTCCCGAAGAGTCTCGCGGTCGAGTTCGAAATCCGCGGCCGAGTAGTCGAAGACTTCGTGCTCCTTTAGAAAGGCGTCGACCTCCATCTGCGTCTCGAAAACAAGGAGCCGCCGAAGCTGTGCAGCGGTGAGGGCACGCGACCGATATGCCTCGAGTGCTAGGCTTTCGAGCGCTGCACGAGGCAGGTCCTTCCACTTCGACTCAAGCCTTACGACGATGTCCTCCGGCAGCTCTATCGTAATCTGCATGGTTGCCCGTCCCTCCTGTCAATTGTCTCAGGAGCAATTCTCCTCGGCCACTCGGACCGGCGCGTCAACCGCAAACTATGCGCGTACTCTCGCTACGCTCAGGTACCGGGGTGTAGCGCGCCGGCCGGAACCGGCCCTTCGGCGCCGGCATTCGATCGTCCTCCCTTCCGAAGAGAACGCGTTTCGCGCGCTGCAGACTTTCGCGGCGCCGGGGCGGCCTTCCCGACAGACGGAATAGTCACCAGGTCCAACTCGTCGTGAACATCGGTGGCTGGCGCCAGATAGCGCATCGTGGTCTCCAGGGACTTGTGGCCCATCCAGTGCTGCACGGTCCGTACATCGAATCCCCTGCGCAGCATTCCCGTAGCATAGGTCGAACGAAATGTCTTCAGATCAAACCTTGTCGGGTCGAGTTTGGCGCGCTTCGCGATAGATTTGCAGTGATCGAGCATGTGCTGCTCCCGGTTTCCGGTAGGGGATGGGAACACAAATTGGCAGTTCGGGCGATGCGTATGCTTCCGAAGCTCTTCGATGAGTTCAACCGGGGCCGGAATCTCACGATCTTCCCATCGCTTCGGGTAGAATCCCAGTTCCGGTTTCGAGGTCACCCGAACAGCCCGCAACTCGAAGTTCACGTCGCTCCAGCGCAGGAACATCACTTCCTGCTCACGGAAACCGGTCAGCAGAAACGTGGCGAACAAGGCGCGTTCCTGATCGGAGCAAACAGCAAAGAAGCGGGCAAGCTCTTCGTGACGGTAGATCTTCACCAGAGGCGTAATGCGCTCGGGTAGTGGCAGCTCTTTCGTGATCCCGCTCCTGCCATGACGCTTGAGAAATTGCGCGACGATGACGGCGTTGTGCAGGATCGTATTGGACCCCAAGCCATGATCTTTCTTGAGTGTCACGACGAAGCGCGTCAGATCGTCACCGGAGATCGCGTCGATCGAACTGCAGTCGCGGAAGAATTCACCGAAGCGGTTGAGCACGGCTTCATATTTGCGATGAGTGTTGGGTTTTTTCAGCGCTTCGATCTGCTCCAGGTATTTCGTGATGGCGACGTGCAATGCAGGTTTCTTGACAGTTTCGCCGGCTGTTTCAAAACCGGGGATACCCAGTTTGCGGCCTTCCAGTTCATGGTGCTTGCGCCGCTGTACCTCAAGTGCCTGAGCGGCGGTGACGCCAGCACTCACACGACGGCGAGTGCCGCCCACGTACCACTCGACATAGTAGCGGCCGTCGGCGATGGCGTTCCAGTCGTAGCTGCCTTTGGCATTCCGGGGGATGGAAAACATCTTCCAGCGGCCGCCAATTTTGATGCGTTTGACGATGTTGACTCGCGACAAAATGTCTCTCCTGCGAGCCGCATCTTTGCGGACAGCAAGGGAGACAGCACATGGTCTAAATGACAGAAAACAAAGGGGGTGGGTAGAAGCTGGCATTCTACCACTGAATTACTCCCGCGTTCCTCTGTTTTCCGCTACTTAAATGTCCGGTAAGGATTTAGCCGCTTTCACGGCCCAGTCTATACCGTCCCTGCAATCCATCCAGAACCATGGGGTCTGATCGCAAAATGGACAGTAAAACGGACAGTAAACTCGTCATCGAAACCAGCGCTGAAGAGCCGCACTTGCCCGACGTTTCGAATTATCCTCTGCCGCTTCACTACAACCTCAACATATCATAACGAGACGCCAACCAGCACGGGGGTATTGAAGTGTGCGGTTCAAGACGACTGGCTCCGTTGTTAGGACCGATCGAAGCCCTCTAGGCAACATTGAGACATTTGTCCGCAAGGCGGCGCGCCTGCCTTGGGCGCATAGCGACCCGCTTCAAAGCTTCTTTTGGTTTACCTCCACTTTTAAGGTTTTCAACAACTTGGGGAATCTGCTTTTCGCTCAAAGCCAACCCAAGTGGGCTGAATGAATCGGGAGCTGGGAGCTCCTGTTTTACGGGACTGCAAACAAGTTCATGGGGCTGCAAACAGGGATGCGGTGCGCGTTGTGAACGAGGCGGTCGAGGATCCGTCGGCCACGGTCGGATCGACGATCTGTTCATGCCAACGCGCGACGGGTAGTTGCGAGGTCAGCATTATGGATCGCGTTTGATAGCGGCCTTCGCAGATCTCCCAGAAGTCGCGGCGCTCCGGCTCACTCAGCGGTGCCATGGCCCAGTCATCGATCACCAGCAGATCGATGCGGCTGAGCTTGGCCAGTAGCAGGCGCAGGCTACCGTCGGCGCGCGCCATCGCCAGATCGCGAAACAGCGCCGCCGCGCGAGTGTAGAGCGCCGAGTATCCGTCGGGGCAGGCTTTCTGGGCCAGCGCACTGGCGACGAAACTCTTGCCCACGCCGGTTGGCCCGAGAACGAAAATGTGTTCGTGATTGCGCACCATGCCGACTCCTGCGCCAGTGCACGGATCACGCTCTTGTCCAGTCCTCGCGCCGCACGGTAGTCGATCTCTTCGACACAGGCATTGCCGCGCAGTTTCGCCACATGCGGCCGTCGCGCCAGCGCCTGGTTCTGACGCCAACGAACACCATTCCGGGGCAGACCGAAAAGTGTTCGGCTTCCGCCCGGAATCCTGTTCGCCTTCAGCTCGGAACGCTGTTCGGCTTCATCCCGGAGTCCTGTTACACCGCCAAGGCCGATGGTAAGTTGGTGCCCGTCGCGGCTGCAGGAACACCCTGGCCTTCGCCGGCCAGAATATCCTTTTCTACGTAGTCCTTGAAATCCTGAGCGGCTGTGAAACAGAGGAATCCGGCGCGGCTTGCGAGCGCCAGTGTTTCCGAGTTCTCGTTGAGCAGCACCGCTACCGGTTGGCTCAGTTCTTCCTGAATGCCATTGGGCCAAGCCAGATCGAATACTGCCTTTTGCTCGCCGCTCACTTGGTCTGCGAAGTCGAAGGCCAGCACGCCGCGCGGCAATCCCTGCGCCTCCACCCAGTCGTTCAAAATCTCAAGCTCCTCCTCCTCGGCTTCGCTGGTGATGCCACCGACAAGAACGACGGGGGCCTCTGCCGGCTTGGCAGCCCAAGCGAGCCAGCGCACATCACCATGGAGAAGATCCTCCATGCACCGATTGGTCTCGGCGGCGAGAAGCTTCCGCCGCTCTTCGAGGAACTCGCGGTAGTTCTCCAGCTTCCAGAGCTTGGGGTCGGCGGGAATCCACTGAGAGGCCAGGCCCCCGGGATGCCGCGCCTCGAACACCGGGAAGTACTCCTCCGGCATGCGGTCGCTGATCTCCAAGTTAGTCTGCTTGGTCTGAAAGCAGAAGTTGGCGAGCGCATTCACCTCCGGGCGCTTGTGCTTGAGCTTATAAAGCTGAGCCTTTGGAAAGATGTGGTGCACTTCCAGCTTGTTCATCTTACCGAGCAGGCTGCTCTTGAGCGGCAGCCCCGTGCCCCAATCTTTCGACTCGCCCATGCGCGTCAGCAGATACAGCACCGGATAGAAGCGAGCTCCAAGGCTCCAGCCAGTGAAGTGGCCCGGCTCGGCCCGCAAGCCGCCGTGCCAGAGGCGGAGTTGCTCCAACAACTTGTCCAAACCGCCATCACTGCCCTCGAGGGCGGCGAGGTCCTGGTCGATATACGACTCAGTAGAACCGGAGAAGCGCCCCCACATGCCCGCCTGAACGAACCAGAAAAGCATCTTGTCCCGCTCCGTGGCGTCGAGCGATCCCGAACGCTTATCGAGGTAGCGGACCATGACCGGAATCGCGAAGCGGCCGAAGAGCACCTGGTCGTGATCCAGGCCTAAGCGTCCACCAATCAGGTTTAGGCAGGTGTCGATCCGGTTGACTGCTCGCCTCAGCCCGTCCTGGACCTCCTGCGCGGTCTTGTCGTGCAGAAAGCTGAATTTCGCCTCGCCGGTGAGCGCCGTGTTCACGGACCGCAGTAACCAGTCGAGGTTGAAGTGGTAGCCGTTCGCCGCCCAGCCTTTAAGGGACTGCTTCATTTCGTCGCGGGCGTCCGGCCACTCTGCGCAGATCTTGGCCAGCGCCAGGTCGCCCTTGGAGAGTTTGGTGCCGCCGCTGTTTACTTGGTTGAAGATGTCGACCACCACGTCGAGCGACTTTTCCGCACCGGTGACCTCCTCAATGTGCAGTTCGATGTCGACTATGCCGAGCAGCCGGCTCAGGCGTCCCACGTATGCGCCCAACTTCGCCACCAAGGCAGTATCCTGGCTGAGCCGTGCGACAAACTCGCCCAGGCCAACGTTCCCCTTCTTCATCAACTCGGTCACATCGACCCACTGCGGGTCGCCCTGCATCTTCATGGGCTGGTAAAAGGCGAACGTCTCGGTTTCGAGGTGGAACCGGAGCCCGGTGAATGCCGACGCGTTGCCGTCGAAGAACTTCGGCGGCGCGCCCCGCACCACACCGTAGAGCGAGGTCATGCGCTGCTGGCCGTCGAGCAGAAGTTTCACGATGCCAGCCGCGAGCGGCCCGTCGCCGCGATGTGTCGCCGTCTTCGACTCCGTCGCCCACACCAGCAGCCCGCCAACGGGATGCCGACGGTACAGCGAACCGAACAGACCGCGCACCTGATCACGGTTCCAGACATATCCGCGCTGGAACTCGGGCAAGGCCATGTGCCCACTGTCGATGTGGTCGAGGATGGTCGATACTTTCACGGAGTTTCTCCTGTCGCTAATTGGCTGATCACGGCCAATTCAGCTTCCATGCGCTGACTTTTCAAGGTTCATCTCGACGCGGCGATTGCGGGAGCATTTGGTTCTGGTTTAGCAACCAGTACTGCATGGACGAAAGGCAATGCTATCACGATGAAGCGGGCCCCTCCTCGCGGCGCCCACCTGAAATACGGGTTGGCTTGAAAGCCATCGCGCCAACCGGCATGTTGCTCGATAGGCTCGGCACCCGGCTGCACAAAGTAATATCATGAGCTTTTGTTCTAATCCTCGAAAGCCGAGGGGAGAATGGCAGCGACCTGTGATGCCGGCGGCACGCACACGGCGTGGCTGCGGAGAGTCACCCAGGCGCATCTGAGGCGGTTTTGTGACGAGCACGCGCCTTGACACGACGCAGAGGTTTCGCAGCCCGCATCCGTCCTCCCAGTGGGTGGCGACGTGGTGACGCCTCGCCCAGACTCTGCTTCCGGCCGATCCGGGCGGCCAGGATCTGGCGCTGACCTTTGCCAAGTGTTTCTGGATAAGGGATCGTCTGAGCATCGAGAGGCCATAGAGTTCTTCGGTGAGACGTTCATCACTGACAGCCTTCGCAATCTGCTCTCCAACGCCCTCTTGCGTATTACCGGTCAAGGTGGTGACCCCGTCGTCGAACTGCGGATGAACGCAGGCGCTGGCAAAACGCATTCGATGATGGCGCTGTACCACCTGTTCTGCGGTCTTCCCGCTGGCCAGTTGCACGGAATCGAAACTGTGGCTCACAGCGCTGGTGTATCACAACTCCCGAGAGTGCATCGGGCTGTCTTGGTAGGTGACCGGATTTCGCCGGCAGATGTACACGAGAAGCCAGATGGAACAGTGGTGAGGACGCTCTGGGGCGAACTGGCGTGGCAGTTAGGCGGCCGGGACGGCTACGAGATGGTTCGGGAAGCCGATGAGAAGGCAACCAGCCCTGGTGGATCTCTGTTGTTCCTCTTTCAACGATTTTCGCCGTGCCTAATTCTTATCGATGAATGGGCGGCTTACGCCTGTCAACTGCGCGGCAATTCCCCCCTGCCTGCGGGTGGCTTTGATGCGCATCTTGCGTTCGCACACGCGCTTGGCCACTGCATCAGACGGACCGGCAACGCCCTGCTTGTGACAAGCGTCCCCAATACCCAAGACGAAACTGGCGGCGCCGGTGAACAGGCTGCGACCGATCTGTTGAGGAAGGCTTTGGAAGCCCCGGCCGTAGCGGCACCGCCGGTGGATGAAAGCCGCCTGCTCGACGATTTGTTCCGGGCCACGGTCTCCCACCATAGCAGCCAGGTGTATCGGGAACTCCTCGATTATGTCTCCCGGTTCCGCCGGTACTCGGCTTACAACGGCTTCTTGGTCCGGGTTCAGCGGCCCACGGTCGGCTACGTTGCGACGCCGTCCGATTGGATGAAGGAGTTCGAGCGCCGCGTAAAGCCGGATGCCCGCCCACTGGTGATGCTGAAGCCCTTCGGGCCGGTGATGTTCGTATTCGACATCGCCGACACGGAAGGCAAGCCGGCGCCGCCCGACCTGATGAATCCGTTCGATGCGAAAGGTGAACTCGATCCAACGGTGTGGGACAACACGGTCGGGAACTGCTCAAAGGATCGTATTCAAGTCATCGCGAGAGACATGCAGGTCACCAGCGCCGGGTGGGCTCGCTGCACGGTCGCCCCTGGCGCCAAACAGTTGCCGGAATTCGAAGTCACCTACAACAAGAACCAGAAGCGATTGGAGGCCTACTGCACGCTCGTCCATGAACTCGCGCACATCTACCTTGGCCACGTTTGCGGTCACCCAAAACGCAAGTGGCCGGACCGCCGCAGCGAGAAACGCGACGTGAAGGAGTTCGAAGCCGAGTCGGTGGCCTATGTAGTGTGCGCCAGACAAGGTGTCATGACGACGGCACCTCAGTACCTGGCCGACTATCTGGGCCACAACGACGCGATTCCCGCCATCGACATCCACCGCGTTCTAGTCGTAGCGAGCAAGATCGAAGAAATGGGTCGGACCTTTAGGAAGCAAGAAAAGCAGAACGAAGAAGAGGCGTGAAGTGCCGCGAGGGCCTGCCTCGAACTCCTTGTGTGCTTCTACCATCCTATGAGCACCCGTTCTCTCGTTTTCTCAAGTCAATCCCCTATGTGGAACCACTCGCCTTCCTCGATTGAGCGAAGGTAGGAATCAACGGACTTCAAGCATCCTCGGTTGTATGCCCATTCGAGGTGCTCCAGAAAGCGCAGCTTCTTCTCAAGTCCGGTACTATCCCACCAAGCACCCAGAATAAGTGGTAAAGCTGGTTCCCATCCAAGCCCGACCCGATGCCGTCCCGGAAGCATTTCCCAGAGCCGATTCCAAACCATTGGCTGAGGGCACAGCCGTCCATTCCGGCCCACAAATTCCAGATGGAGCGCGTAGTTGACTGATGCGTCGTTCTCCACCTGATTGCCGCCGCCATCCTCACAAGCGATCACGTAAGCTGATCAACGTATACTTTACCAACCCTTCATCAGCGCTTCTTTCCGACTGCCATTGTCCAGGACCTTCGTGCACGACTCCCACGGCGTTTTTTCGATTCGGTCGTATTTGATTTCGAAGGGATGCTGCACTGGGAGCGAGTTGATGGTTTTTTTGGCGTTTTCAATTTTGCCGAGCGCCACGTCGATCCACACATCCTCAAGAACATCAGGGATTTGGCCGAACAACTGGTATATGGACTGAAGTCGGCTGGAGAGAAGATGATGCACCCGGTCCTCCACCGAATCCTTGTAGCGCATGTTGTAGACGTAGACCGTGTCCCGAAGCTGGCCGATGCGTTGGATGCGGCCTTTGCGCTGCTCCAGGCGAGTTGGATTCCACGGAAGATCGAGGTTGATCAGCGTGCCGAGTCGTTGCAGGTTCAGCCCTTCGCTTGCGGCTTCCGTCCCCAGCAGAAGGCGGATCTCATGCCGGCGAACCATCGCCTTGATCTCTTCGCGGTCCTTCCGGATGAACTCGCCACGTTGGATGACTCCGGATTTCCCGCTGCCCGCGTAGATCCCGATGATTTCATCGGGTAGTTCCGCCGAAAGGAGGTTGGCGAGCCACCAGACGGAATCGAAGTACTGCGAGAAGATGATGCATCCTAGGTTCAGCCAACCTCGATTCCGGAGAACATCTTTCACAACCTCGAACTTCGGATCGCGTTCCCGGTTGGCCTCCAAGGAGTCCAACAACTCCGTGAGCTTCTGACGCTCGCCCGAGGTGAGTGATCGGGCCGTCTCGGCGGTCTGGTCGCCGTCACCATCACTGCCGCCATCACCGTCGTCGTCTTCGTCGTCGATCTGTTGCCACTCGCCGAGCAGCTTCCGGGCTGTGTTCATGCCCGCTTCAATACTGCTGCCAATGCGCCGAAGCAGGAGCGTCTTCAGAAAGCCGCTGGCCTGCATCCGGTGGCTCAACATCTCGCAGAACTCTTCCGCCTTGTGATACGCGTCCATGAGGTACGGCGGTAGCTTGATGGCCTCCTCGTCGCCTTCTCCGAACAGCTCAACCTTCACGGGCTTCAGATAGGGTTCCCCGGTTTCCGGGTCGAGGGTGTTCTCCAGAAAATCTCGGGTACGCCGGACGATATGCCGTATGAAGGGGTTGTGGCGCTCAACAAAGACCTTGGCCACCCGGCGAACCCGCGCCAGGTCCGGTTGGGCGAGACTCCTAATCGCCTCTGGAGACGCCACGCAGTCTTCGTCGCGGAGACGCAAAGCGCGCCGCATGAGGAAGAGGTCATTCGATTCCGAGGCCGGCGGCAACGGATTCCGCATCCAATCCCAGGCCTCATCCTCATCCTCCGGCAACGCCCTCTTCACCGTCACCATGTCCAGTGCTTGATCGGCGTGTCTCCAATAGCTGCGCCACGTATTGCCTAGAACCGATTCGTTGTTGACGGCCAGGGCGTTGAGCAAGTCCCATGCCTCGATCGGGTACATCTGCACCGGCGTGGCCGTGGCGAGCAGTAGACTCTTGGTCCGCGGCGCGATAGCGTAAAGAAATCGGAGGAGGTTGTTGGGATCGGGTTTCTCGCTCTCTCGATTCGGCCCCAGGTTGCGCCGGCGCGCACGGTGGCATTCATCCACCACTACACACTCGAAGGACATGTCTTTCAGGATCTCGGCAACATCGGAGTTTCGAGTGATCAGTCCCTGGGAGATCAGTCCGACCCGGCGCGGGCAGCGTTTCACTCCTTCGGATCCGGCCACCGGGTGCTCGACTCCGTTCTCATCCACCCAGGACCTGCCAGTCCAAACGGCAGACGGCATATCGAGGAGCGTCTTCATCTCATCCTGCCATTGCCACAGAAGCGGCTTCGGGGCGAGGACGAGGATTGGTCTGTCGCCGTAGAGCGCCATCAGCATCGCGGACAGCGCAAGCTGGATCGTTTTTCCCAGACCCACCTGATCCGCGAGAACGAAGCGGGCGCCATGAGGTCCCCGGTGGGCGTCGAACGCAAGGTTAACGAAATACTTCTGGTGCTCCCACAGACCATACTCACGCCGGTACACCGGCGCTTCGATGACTGGCGCAGCCGCTTCCGGCTCTTCGCGCCACGCTTCGACACCAGGAATGACGGTCCGCTTGGCCAGCCGTCCGATATCCTCGACGACGAAGTCAGCGAGAGGCACAGCCGCGTGACAAGTCCAGAGCGCATCGAACTCGTCTTGGACCCAGGTGATCGCTTCCGGTGAGTCGTCCTCCCACACCAATTCGTAGTTCAGCTTCCAGGCCGCCAGCGTCTCATTGGTGCTGCCGAGGAACGACGTCTGCTTACCATTAGCCATCGTGACAACGCCAGCCTTGCCATGCACCAAGCCGAACTTCTCGGATGGCAGTACCTTCACCTGCATCTTGCCGGAGCGAAGGAAGTCGAAAAGCCGGCGAAAGCGCTTGGGGGAGTTCTCGTGGATCAGTTTCTCCGGTTCGGACGCGCACCACTCACGGCGCATGGCGAGGTTGGCCGCGCGCGCCGTCTCCACGTCCTTCGGATCGAGGTCGGAATTGCAGACTACACGGATGGAGCCGGAGATGGATTCGAGAGCCTCCCCTGCGACCTCCAGGATGGATGAGCTGAAATAGCCTGCGATGCGGTCATAGCTTCGGGCGCCGATTAGCCTCTGGTTCAGGAACGACTGATCCAGCGGTTCCCTGCGCGATGAGTAGCGGTTCTTCATAGCCGCCCCTACACGCTGTCGTTCTCCAGCGCGCCGGCCACAAGGCCGGCGGCATGCCCGTCATCTTTCCAGTTCGGAATTTTGACCTCCATGGAGGCCAGGTATCGCAGGATGACGATCAGAGACTTCCGGTGGTTCCAGTACCCCGGCAACTCTGTCTTCAGCCAGTTTCTGCCCGCTTGAGCTTCGTTCTGGCGAAGTCCTTCACGCGTGCCGAACAGTGCGTTCCTGACGAGCGAGCGGCCGAACTCCGAGTCGCCGAGCATCTTTGCTTCAAACTCCGATGCCGTTTTGAGTCTGGTCTGATTGGCCTTGCCGCTCGATAACAGCGATTTGTAGTCCCGTACACCGAAGCCGCGCGCCAGTTCCATGTATGCGCTGGTGCGGAACTCCTTGTGGCTTTCAAGGTCAAGTCCCTTCAGATAGAAGCGTTCATCCGGAGTCAGCGTCTTCCACACAAACTGATCAAAGCCCTTCGGTACAAGGTGATCGCAGGCCGTCTTGACCGCGTCGGCAATCACCCGTTCAATCGGGGACTCTTCCCCCTTCTTGCGTACCTTTGAGAGTTCATAGGCAACGTCGATGTCTTCGATGCTTCGATATTTCGTCAGCACACGGAGTGCTGCCGCGTAGGCTGCAAGCTGGTAATCAGTATCCCCGAAATTAGGATCCTCTTGATCGTCCAGCTTGAGCATCGAGTCCAGTTGCGCCTTAACCTCGTCTTCGACCTGCCACACGACCTGGTCCAGAAAGGCTGTCTCTTGTGAAGTTTGCTTCCGCAGAATCAGAAGCACGGTCCCTTGGACGTAGTTGCCCTCACGCATCGCGGTGTCAGTTTCAGTCGCGATGCACCAAGCTGCCGTCACGCGCAAACCGGATGCCCATAGGATCAGCGCAAGATCAGCCCAGACGCTGGCGTCCTGATGCGTGAACATTACAATCTGCGCCCCAATGTCCGGCATGTGCGATGCCAGACTGCGGTAGCAATCCACCATATTGCGCCGGAAGCCCTCGTCAGCGCCCTGCACCGCCAGCGCGCGTTTACTGTCGGTGTACCAATCAGGGAAGATCCCCTGAAGCCGATGTCCGTACCATGCAAGAAAGAACTCCGATAGCTCGTGGTAGTTGATCGCGTCGGCGTACGGCGGATCAGTGATCCAGAAATCGCATGATTGAGTGACGCATCTCGCATCCTCAGGCCATATAGCGGCTTCGCCTACTACCTTGGAAGCCGCAACATCAAGAAAGAATGCAGGTTCGAGACTGCTCAGCGAGCGCGTAGCGTAGTTGAACAGTGTATTCAAGGCTTGATTGCTGAAGGTCTGCTCGCTCTTATCACCGATGCTTCTCGGATGCCAGCGAGACAGTCGGGCGTTATAGTCGGCGCACCGCGACATGCCTAAGAACATCGCGGCGGCGACCGCTTGAGATTTGACGCGGCGAGCGGTCTCTTCCATCATCGTGCCCAGGACGAGCAACTGCCGAGGGTTAAACAGGTGATGCCAATGCGTCCATCCTCTGGTCCGGATTGGTTCGTCTGTTTTGTCGCCGGGCTCAATTCGCCTCCTCGGAATAAAGCCCTTCGCCTGCCACGTTTTGAAGCGGTCTCCCAATAGCCGCAAGACCGAATCCTCACGCTCTATGTCATGTTGGTTGGGAGCCCGAAAATATCGCTCAGTATGCTCCTTGCCGTCGGCGTCGGTCCACCGCTCAACCCACCTAATGCAGTACAGGCGCTCCTGAAAGACGTCGGCCGGACGCGGAACGACGTCTTCGTTCTCCCACATCCGTAGTCCGTATTCGGGTCCATTTCCGGAGCGTCGGTCTCCCCGAATCATTGATATTGGCGTGGACTTACCGCAATCTGGATTCGGACAGACTAGATCGGAATCTCGAACCGCACCTTCCTTGTCGGCACGTTCCAGTTCGTCGGCTGAGACGCCCGAGACAATATCGACGCAGAACCGCTCATGCTCGACGTCGGGTACAAGCCTAGCGATGGTATTATCTTTCAGCCCAACTACAAGCGACGGTATAAGTGGTACGGTCCACCTGCATTCCGGGCATCGGGTTTCGAGGCAGTACAAATAGGCGTCCGCACGAAGGCCTTCCTCATTGTGTTCGATGCCCCAATCCGTGATCTCGCGATCAACTGTGTCGTAAACCTGCCGTTGGGCGTCGGCGACCTGCTTAACAACTTCACGTCCGCCACCGATAATGTTGAGCGCGGCCCAACTGAGCAGGGCTGCTACCGGACTCAGATCGGAGCCAAAGCTGTCACATCCGATCCGCGCTGCTTCGAAGGGAACGCTCCCGCCACCGCTGAAGGCGTCGCCGACGCGCACCCGGCGGCCAAATTGGCGCAGACTGAGCTGTTCAACCAACTGCGGGAGGTTAGCGGCGGTTGTTCCGAGATGTGAGTTCACCGATTCCCATGCCTCTTCCGATGGCCCCGCAATGTTCTCGGGCCGCTCGCAGTATTCCAACTTCTCGTCGTAGGTGAATCTGGAGAATACCAAGCTCTGCAATGCTTCCCGCTCCGGCTTCTTCTCCTTCTTCAGCTTGGGCTTTTCTTCTGTGCTCGTTGATGTGAACCAGTCCCGGCGCTCGCTTGGGGTCAGCCGCTCCCAGACGACCTTGAGTGGGATCGATTTCAACTTCCTCTGCCAAAGGCCTGGCTCATCCATCGTGAGCAACTGCAGAAAGACCGCTCTGTCCTTTTCCGGGTCGTCCGTCGCCGGCATCAGAAGGCCGAGAACAGCGGCCCGCACTAAGATAAGTGGCTTGCGTCCCCACCACTTACCAAGCCCAGTCAGAGTCTGGCTATTGGTAGCCTTGCGCTCCTTGTAGCTTTCCTTCGAGATCTTCGAGACTGGAAACGTCAGTGTTTACCGCCCCGGGCCCCCCTAGCCGTAGCGAGGGAGCCTCATACCGCCGAGAGAACGAAAACATCGAGTCAGCCGGCGTGAACGCCGGCTGACGTCTTTTGTTGGCCGGGGCCGATCGGCCCC
>JAIQFL010000352.1 GCA_020073365.1 Terriglobia bacterium
GCAAAGACTATGAGCACCTCACGGAAACCAGCGAATGCACAATCCGCGTCGTGATGATCTACCTGATGGCCCGCCGTCTTGCACCCCCGAAACGACATCGGCGGGAGCGCCGATCACGAAGACGGAGGGTTATTTGACACGCTCTAAGGGAGCAAATCGACGCGAAGTGCCTAGATCGCAGTCGCGGAGAGGAGTTGGAGCGTGTCCAAGTGACGGTAGTCTTTGGGATTGTTCGTCACGAGCGGCGCTGCAAGAACCAGTCCGGATCGATCGGGGGCCTTACTCTAACGCATAGTGCCCAGGATACGCGACCGTATTTCGGATTGCCACGTACTTACCGTTTGGTGGCGAGGGTGCCGGCGATGTCTTCGAGGGCGTTCGGATCGCCCGCTGCCGGCCCGTGCCAAACGCTTCCGCCGAATGTCGTGATGTAGATCGATTGGGACTCGGCCGGGTCGGGAATCACTCTGTGGCCCCACTTGAAGTTAAACCCCCGTATCCGTTCCCAGTGCTCGCCGCGATCGTTGGAACGCCAGGCGGAGGATTCAAATCCGCAAGCGTAGAGAGTCGCGGTCTCGCGCGGGTCCACGGTGACGTCGTAGACATGCTGGTCCTGTCGAAGGACGTTGCGCCAGCTCGCGCCGCCATCGGTCGACAGAAAGATGCCGCCCGTGTCGCGCTCGACGCCGCGCCGGCCCCACGCGGCCAGGTAAAGGCGCTTCGGGTCTTTTGGATCGACGGCTAGCGAATTCGGCCCGTTCACGCCCTCCGGCAGTTTCAGCCGATTCCAGTGCTCGGCGGCATCGCTCGAGAAATAGAGGGCGCCGTCACCAGGATTGCCGATGCTGCCATCTTCGCTGCGGCGCGCCAGCACCACATATAGTCCGCCGCCCGAATCCTGCGCCAGGCGCCATGCAAAGGGCTCTTCGCCGGCGATGCCGTTGTTCTTCGGCAGCCAGGTTGCGCCTCCATCGACGGACTTGTATACACCCTTCCCGAAGGCCGCCACATAGAGCGTGCGGCGATTCTTCGGCGATTGGCGATCGAGCAGAATATGGGTGGCGGCGGTTTCCGGCATGCCGTCGTTCGATTTGCGCCAGGTTTTCCCGCCGTCGTCGCTCTGGATAACCCCGCCCCGGTAGCGCGCAATCGGAGTCCGCCGCCACATCTTCGGCCGCGGCAGATCGTGCGTGCCGCTGGCCACTGCCCAGGCGCGCCCGCGCACCTCGGGATCGAAGACCATCCAATAGGTTGTATTGACCCAGGGTCGCGGGACGCCGCTTGTCGAGCTCATCCAACTCCGGCCGCCGTCTTCGCTTCGGAACGCGCCGATATCGGTGTAGGTGATGAAGATGCGTTTGGCATCGAAGGGGTCGAAATGAACTCCGTAGGATGTGGTGACGTCGAGACCGGTGGAGGTCCAACCCTCCGCCGTGCGCCTGGAATAGAGGGCCTCCCACGTCTTTCCACCGTCCGAAGTTCGGAGCGTGCGGCCGAGGTCGGTCGCATAGCAAAGCTCCGGATCGTCCGGCGCGACTCCCAGACTCAGGGGATGGCCGCCCCAATCGGGCCCAAACCTGGCTGTAATCCACGCATCGTGGACGTTGGCAGCGGGCTCGCTCGCCTCTTTCCATACCAGATCCCAGGTGCGCCCGCGATCTGTGGTCTTGGCCACGCCGAACCAACTTCGTGAATCCATTTGGAGCTCGTCGTACGAAGCGTATGCGGTGTCGGAGTGACCGAGGCTGGTTGCGATCGCATGAAAACGCGCGCCAGAGCCCGGCAGCTCGAACGGACGCCAGGTCCGCCCGCCGTCTTCGGAAACCGCTCCGGCCCGCTCCGACACGGCGTAAAGGACCGGAGGTCCCGCCGTTATATCGACCCATGGATCGGCTGCTGCTCCTTCGCTCCAGGCGCCCTTCTCCAGTCTCGCGACCGTCCGTTCCAGGGCGACATAGACCAGGCCGCGTGCTGCCCATACCCGGCGGACAGGCGTCGTGAATTCGCGCTCCAGGCGCCACGTCGCGCCGGTATCTTCGGAAACCCGCAGAGTGCGGCCGATGCCCGCATATAGAACTTTCGAATTGCTCGGATCCACGGCCAGCGCAGAGACCCGCTCCGCGGGGCTTCCGTTCACCAGAATGGTCTCGTCGGCGTGGTCGTCCGCCATGCTTACTCCCGACACCTGCCCCGGGGAGGGATAGAGCAGCCGCCACGATCTGCCCCCATCGGCGCTGCGGAACAGGCCGTTGTTGCCGGCATAGATCACTTGTGACTGGCTCGGGTCCCACTCGAAGAATCGCGTGGTACCCCGCAGGTTGAACATGCGCCAGGTAGCGCCGCCATCTTCCGTCAGATAGGAGCCCGTCATGTCGCAGGCCGCGAGCACGCGTTTCGAATCGTGGGGGCTGATGGACGGGATGAATTGCGCGCCGCCACCACCGGGGCCAACGATCCGCCACCGATCGTTCCGCGGCGCCGGGATCAGTACGGCCGCAACGAGCAAGGCGATAGTCAGGACTCTTCTCATGGCTGGAATTCGACTGTTTCTATTCCTTTCGATAGTCTTCTTTTTGTTTCTGGGAGTCAAGCGAGCCCGGTGGCGCAACTGCCAGTGACCGTCTGTATTCAAACACACAGCCGACTGTTAGTAATGCACGCTGGAACAGCCTGACGTAGGATGGTCCCATGAGGCACAACCGGTGGCCCTGAAATGGACCCAGCTTCAGGAGCGTTACGAACTCGGACCAATCCTAGGTAGAGGAAGCATGGGGGTGGTTTACCGGGCACACGACCTGCTCATCGAGCGCGAGGTGGCGCTCAAAACGATCCTTGACGTGGATGACGTGACCGCCGCTCTCTTCTACGACGAGTGGAACCTGCTGGCCACGATGGTTCACCCCAACGTCATCAATATCTTTGACATCGGTGAATTCGAGCACGAGGGAGCCAAGAAGCCGTTCTTGGTCATGCCGCTGCTGCCCGGGGTGGGGCTCGACCAACTGATCCGCGAGGGCAGCCCGCGGCTGAGCGTCACTGGAGTTCTGAACATCGCCGAGCAGGCCTGCCGGGGCCTCCACGCCGCGCACCAGCGGGGGTTGGTGCACCGCGATGTCAAACCCAGCAACATCTTCGTCATGGAGGACAACTCGGTCAAGGTCACCGACTTTGGAATCGCGCGCGAGGACTCCACTACTCACACGAACTGGTTGAGGGGCATGTGCCCCTATATGGCTCCCGAACAGTTTGCGAGGCAGCGGCCCACGCCCCTGTCGGACCTGTTCTCGCTGGGCGTGGTGACCTATGAGGCGTTGTCGGGGCGCCGTCCCTTTGAGGGCGCCAATGAGGACGAGATCATCGACGCAATTTGCCGCCAGAGCCCTCCGCCGGTTTCCGCGCTGAACCGTGAAGTGAGCTTGGCCATCAGCCAGGTGGTTGCCAAGGCCATTGCCAAACAGCCCGAGCATCGCTTCTCGAGCATGCGGGAGTTTGGGGACGCCCTACAGAACGCTCTGGGCCACGAGCCCCTCGAAGGGCGCGAAGAAGTGTCTCGCCTGTACCAGGCTGCCGTCGAGGAGTGGGACAAGGGTGAAGTGGCCTCAGCCTTGAGCCATCTCGAAGCTCTGATCGCCGTGGACCGGGAGAATCCCGAGGGCGATACGGGGCAGAGCGGCATTTATCGGGACTTCTACAACCAGGTCCACGCCGAGCACAACGCGCTGAACAGTGCGTATGAGCAGGCACGGCGGAGCCTGGCGGCCGACGAGTTCGATAAGGCCCTGGCTGTCTCGAAACGATACCTTTCCAAGTACCCCAACCACGCGTTGTTCCGGGCTCTGCAAGGCGACGCGGAAAGCCGGCAGCGGCAGAAGCTTGCCGCAGCCATCGTCGAAACCGACCGCCGCTTGCAAGCGGAGCCGGATCCGGACCGTCAGTTAGGCATTCTGCTACTGGCCCTCAAGCTTTACCCTCACGAACCTCACTTCGAAGCAGCGCTACGGTCGGTCCGCGATAAGCGGGACCTGGCCGGGAGCCTGGAGTCGGGGGGCGGGAGCCCGGAGTTGGGAGCCGGAAGTCCGGAGCCGGGGGCCGGAGGCGCGGTGCCGGGGGTTGGAGACCCGGGGTCGGGAGCCGGAGGCTGGGAGGCGGGGGTCGCGAGCCAGGGTTCGGGAGCCGGGAGCCCGGGGTCCTCGCCGCCGCCAGCCACCGCGATAGAAGGTGATGCCGCGCGCCCCGAGCCCGCGCCCTCGGCCTCGAACACACTGCCGCCTGCGTTGCCGGTGGCGGAAAGCAGTCAATGGCCGTCTCCCGCCTTATTCCGGAAGATTCTCTTCGGGATCGTTGGCGGGTTGGGCGTCCTGTTGCTGGTGGCCGTGACCGCCTTTGTCACGAGACATCGGGAGCCGCCAGGTCCCCATGAACCCGTGCAATACAAGGTGAGTTTGATCGCCTCCGCGCCGGGCGCAGAAATCAAACTGAACGGGCAAATTTGCGGCAGTTCCGTGTGCGAGCTCACGTTGGGTGCCGGCAAATATCGCGCCGAGGCTCAATTGGCGGGTTACCAGCCCGCCAGCGCCACATTCAACGTCAGCGCCGAGGAGGGCGCGCCCACGGCAGTCGACCTCACGCTGGTACCCGCTCCGCCACTCTTGACGTTTTCCACGGACCTGCGGGAGGGTTCCGTTTTGGTGGATGGCGCGCCCGCCGGTCCAATCCAGGACGGTGGCGCCGAGGTCCCTCGACTTTCTCCGGGCAAGCACGTGGTTTCCGTCCGGAGTGGAGACCTCCAGTCGTCCTTCAACCTGGAGATCGCCGCCGCGGGAGTGCCCAGGATCTTCCCGCCGATTCAGGTGAAAGGCGTGCGGGTCTTTGTACTCGCAGAGCTGGGCAGGGAAGCGCGATTGTATGGGAGCGATACCGATACCAAGGTCACACTCGACGGCCGTCCCATGGGAGATTTGGTGCGCGACGGCGTCGAACTGAAGGATCTCGCCTTGGGTACGCATGAGCTGACTTTCGAAAAGACCGGCGGGTTACCAGACAAAATGATCTTCGAGTCCAAGCCGTCGGTAGCCGTGTACGTCAGGATGAAGATGTCCCGCCGCGCTCAGCCGTGATTTGAGGAACCTATGTCCAAGTGGAACAGTTATCGCATCGCCGAATACGGTCAGCCTCTGGAACTGCAGTGCGAGGAGACGCCGGCGCCGCAGGGCACCGAAGTGCTGCTGCGGGTTACCGGCTGCGGCGTGTGCCACTCCGACCTGCATACCTGGGAGGGCTTCTTCGATCTGGGTGGAGGACGCCGGACACACGCCGGCGGGAAAACGTTGCCGTTGACCCCGGGCCACGAGATTTCGGGCGAGGTGGTGGCGGTCGGCCCTGAGGCGGTTCGAGTGGAAGCCGGCGACCATCGCGTGGTGTATCCCTGGATCGGGTGCGGCGAGGCCCATTGCCCGGAGTGCCGCCGCGGCGACGAACAGATGTGCGGCAAGCGCGCCTTGGGCGTGTTTCAGGACGGCGGCTTCTCTACCCACGTTCTGGTGCCCCATCCGCGATACCTGGTGGACTATGGCAAGCTGCCGGCTGCGTTGGCGGCGACCTTCGCCTGCTCCGGCCTGACGGCCTACAGCGCCCTGAAGAAGGTGGGGAACCTCGGGCCGCACGACCATCTGCTGATCATCGGCGCGGGCGGCGTGGGGATCTCGGGAGTGCGCCTGTCGCATGCGGTGACGGGTCTGGCGCCGATCGTCGCCGACATCGATCCCGCCAAGCGCGCGGCGGCCCTGAAGAACGGCGCGTCCGAGGCGATCGATCCCGCGGTTCAGGGCGCCGCCAAGGAGTTCGTAAAAGCCACTGGCGGCGCCACGGTGGCGATCGATGTCGTGGGCGCCGAGTCGACGGTGCGGTTCGGGACCAGCGCGCTTCGCAAGGGCGGAAAGCTGATTATCGTGGGCCTGTTTGGGGGCGCGCTGCAAATGCCGATCCCGCTGTTCCCTCTGCTGGAAATAACGGTTCAGGGCTCCAAGGTCGGATCGCTCGCGGAATTGACGGATCTGATCGCACTCGGTCAGACGGGCATGTTCGGAGCGATTCCCTACACCACGCGGCCCTTGGCCGAAGCGGCTCAGACCCTGGCCGACCTCAAGGACGGCAAGATCGTGGGGCGTGTCGTGCTGACTCCCTGACCTGGAAGAGCGCGACCAGGGGGGGCGCGCGCGGACGAGGCGTCCGCCCCACTTACTTCACTTTCATCAGGACGAAGGTGATGTCATCGTACTGCGGCGCGTCCTGAATCCAGTTCTTCAGCTCCTGCGAAATCTGCGACGACATCTCCTCCACCGGCAAGTGGACCAGTTGAACCAGGAGTTGCTGAAGCCGCTCCTCGCCGAACTCGGCCTCGCTGGGGTCCTGGGCCTCCGTGACGCCGTCGGTGAAGATGGCCAACAGGTCGCCGGGCCGCAGAAGGATCTTTCCCTCCTCATAGCGCACCTGCGGGAACATGCCGATGATGGTGCCGCCGGTGGAAAGCTCTTCCACCGCGGTGGAGGCGCCGTCCACCCGCAACAAATAGGGTGGATTGTGGCCCGCATTCACATAGCGAAGCTCGCGGCTGCGCTCGTCCAACTGGGCGTAGAAGAAGGTCGCATAACTGTTCGAGCCCGTGGAACGGTGCAGGAAATGGTTCATCTTCGCGGCAAGCTGAGGCAGGGAGATGTCCGGTTCCGACGCGATCACGCGCAGGGAGGCCTGCACCACCGCCATGATGAGGGCCGCCGCCACGCCTTTGCCGGCCACGTCGGCGAGAGCGATGCCGGTGCGATGATCCCCCAGGTCGAGGAAGTCGTAGTAGTCGCCGCCCACGCTGCGGGCCGGGAAGTTGACGGCGGCGAGCGAGGCTGCTGCCGTCTCGAGAGAGTGGCTCGCGAGCAGGCGCTGTTGCACTTCGGCGGCCAGGGCCACATCGCGGCGGAGCTTTTCCTGCTCGATCAGGCGGTCCGTCAGTCTCGCGTTTTCCAGGATCAGCGCAAACTGGTCCGCGCATCCCCGCAACAACCGCTTTTCGGTGGGACCATACTCCTCGCCGGCGTCCGGCGGTCCCAGCACAAGCACTCCCAGCACTTCGTCGCGGGTGCGCAGGGGAACCGCCAGGCGGGCCCCGGTGTCTCGCAAAGTCTCGACCTCGGCGACATGCTCGGGCTTGTACTCGCCGGCCCATCGCCGCCAGGTATCCAGATCGGCGCTCGAAATCGGCAGGGGTGCGGCATAAGACCGGAGCCGGTTCAGCAGAAGTCCATGTTGGGGAATGGAGCGGCCAGCGAGGTCCTGGCCGGGCACTGCGGCCGTCATCCGGTACTCCCCATCGGCAACGTTCTCCAGCAGGAACACCGACTGCGCCCCGGTGGTGCCTCGCAAGGATTCCATGGCGCTATCGAGGGCCTCGCGGAACGAGGCTGCGCGGCGCGAGGCGTGGATCAATTCCGTCACCAGCGTCGCGTCGCCCGGCATAGTCACGTCGTAGTCGCCCGCAGCCACGCGCCAGAACCCTTCGAAGAGGCTGCGGATGCGGTTCCGCGCGGATTGCCAGATCGCCTCCGGCTGGTTGCGAATCGCCACCATGGGAGACAATAGCGTGGCCCACCAGGCCGGGAAAAAGGACGACGCCACCGCTACGGCGGCCACCATGGCAGCGGAGAAAACGAACGGCAGAAATCCCGGGTTCTCGATGCGCCCCTCCCCACCGTTACCGATGGCGATTTCAAAGTTGCGCACCAGCAGCCAGGTGGCGGCAATCGACGCCACGCCGCCGATGGCGATGCCGTACGCCGCGATCTTGAGCCCGGAACCCACTACCAGGTACAGCACGTCGCGGCTGACGGCGCCCAGCGCCATGCGGGTGCCGATCTCCACGGTCCTCTGCCGCACCGAGTAGGAGACCACACCGTAGGCCCCGATGCAGGCCATCAGCACCGCCGCCAGGGCGAAGAAAGTCATCACGTAAGAGGCCAGGCGTTTGAGCGCGAGCGAGTCCCCGACAATTTCGCTCATGGCCTTCACTTCGTGTATCGGTTGCCCGGGATTCACGTTCTGGATGGCGTGGCGGACCTCCGTAATCAGAGTGGAGGGCGGCAGAGAGGAGCGTACCACGAAGTGCAAAGGGTTCATCTGCGCCACGGTGAACGGCAGATACACCTCCGGCACCGTGGGGTTGTCCAGACCATTGTTCCTCACGTCGCCGACGACGCCGGCCACCTGGAACGGATCGCCCTCCCGTTGGTTGAAATGGCCGAAGGCGCCTACCGGGTCCTGGTTGGGCCAGTAATGCATGGCGGCCGCCTGATTAATGACCACGGCGATCGGCTTTTCGCCGGTATCGCGTTCGTTCAGAAAGCGGCCGCGCCGGAGAGGGATCTGCATGGTGCGAAGGTAATCGGGGCTGGCCACCAGGAAAGCGATCGTATCGCCGGGTTTGGCGGCGTATGCGTCGGGAAAGATCGCCGTAGTGTAACAACAGCCTTTCAGGGGCAATTGGTTGACGAGTCCTGCCGAGGCCACGCCGGGTATCGCCTCCACAGCCTGAACCAGTCTGGTTTCGTATGCCACCTGGCTTGGTGTGCCGGGGAATTCCTCGGAGGCAATCGAAACCTGGAACGTCAACAGGTGCGCCGGATCGAAACCGGGGGAGACCCGGGCGACGCGGTATAGTTCGGAGACCAGCACCGCGCTGAGCACCAGCAGGACGAAGGCCAGCGCGACTTCCGCCACTACCAGCGACTGGGATAGGCGTCGGCTTCGCGCGCCCGCCGAAGCCCGTACGCCTTCGCTCAAAACTTCATTGGGCAGCGTGCGCGCGGCCTGCCAGACTGGAGCCATACTGGTGAGAGCGGCGGACCCCAGAGCCGTGCCGAGCGCGAACACCAGAACTCGCCAGTCCATGGCGATTTCACCGGAAAGCGCGGTGGTCTGCCCCACCAGCACGACCATGACGCGCACCAGCGCGGCACCGAACACCAGGCCCCCCAGGGCACCGGGGAGGGACACGAACATGCCCTCCAGGAAGTATTGCGTGGCGAGTTGCCGTAGCCGCGCGCCCAGCGCGACGCGTACGGCCGTGTCGCGGGCGCGAGCCACAGAGCGGGCCACCAGCAATCCGCCGATATTGGCGCAGGTGATCAGCAGCAGGAGTCCGGACGCGCCGAATAGCAGCAGGATGATCGGCTTGATATCCCGCGTGATCAATTCGCGGAGGCTGTCCACCCGGGCCGTGTAGGAACGGCGAAAAGCCGGGTCCCGTTTCGCAAGATCCGCGGCTATGGATTTTACTTCGGCTACTGCTCCGGCCATGGTGGCGCCGGGCCGCAGCCGGCCGTAGCAGAAGTTGTAGCCCCCGCCTCCCTGTCCCTTGCCGGTGGGATCGAGCGGCAGCCATATGTCGATCGCGGCTTCGCTATAGAACCCCGCCAACGGCAGTTGGAACCCGGGCGGCATGACTCCCGTGACGGTGTACACGCGGCCGTTTAGAGTAATCGCTTTACCCACGATGCCTGGGTCGCCGCCCAGGGGCTGCCAGAGCCCATGACTGAGGACCGCCTCGGGTCCGCCCGCCAGGTCGTGGAACCACTGCCCGATTTCTGGCTTCACTCCCACGCCGTTCGCCAGCGCAGGCGTAACTTGGACCGCATTGAGGTATTGCGGCTGTCCCGGGGCTGTCAGGTTGAAGTTGGCGAAGCGCATCCAGCCGAATACGTCGAAGCTGCGCGCCCGCTGATACTCCATGGCATCGGTCACGGAGAGACCCGCCCTCACGCTGGGATCGTCCAGCGAGGCGCCCAGGACCGACACGAACCGCTCCCCATTTTGGTAAGGGACAGGCTTCAAGAGCAGGGTATTGACTACGGTGTAGATTGCGGTGGCCGATCCAATGCCTACCGTAAGGGCCAGGACGACGAGGAAGGCCACGGCCTTGGCGCTCTTCCACGACTGCCAAGCCTGCGGAACCAGCGAGCGCATCAACTCATCCTACCCGATCGAGGGCTCAGGGCCGGTGCCTGGCGACCACGTCCGGCCGATGGTGAACGAGGACGGAACCGTCATTAGCCGCCCATCCATACACCCAATACAGATTCAAAACAAGGGACTTACCCGCGGTGATCGGAAGCCGGAAATGGTGTCCCGCGCCCCCGGGGGATGCCACGAAACTAGAAGTCGTCTTCCGTCTTTTTCTTGCCTTTTCGTCGTAGAAAGATGATCGCGATTACCACTACGAGAAGTATGAGGGCGACGATCCGCACCGTTCCTTGGGTCATGAGGATCTCCTGTGTCCCGAATCGGCAGTATAGAACAACCTCTGAGATAACACCACTTTCCTTTTGGAGATCATTGGAGATCATGTAAGAACAATCCGGAGGGTTTGCGAATGTCCCAAGGAAAGGCAGTGGCCGGGCCGACCGGTTCTGCAACCTGATGCGGTCCGGTTGTATCCCGCAGTACCAGACCTTTAGAACCATAACCTAGGCGAACATTGTCTCGGGCGCATCTTCGCGCGCATACTCTCCTTATGCACCAGAAAGGTGTCCACATATGTATACGCTTATCGGATACCCCGTTGGGGTAATAGTCGAAGCTGTCTTACTCGCCAAAGCACCCAACCGCATGCGGTTTGCTGCAGCGGGTTTTCCAGATGTGTTCGAACTGAGGCGATCGGGTAGTCAGTGGCTTACCGAGACTGGCCAACCGGTTGAGATCGAGTTCATCTTGTTCAGCGCCCGTCAGGGCGAGTGTTCCTCAAAACCGGCCCTGGCCGGTGCCGCCGGAGCGGCCGTAAGTTAAGCCTTGGGCTGAAGTGACCGCAGAGCATCTGGCTCGATTCGCTCCCGAGCCAGATGCTTTGCACGAAGCCGCTGCCCCTACTTCCCGGATCAAAAAAACTAGCGTAACCCATTGAAAATACGTGAGAGCCAAAAATCGCCATAGCCTCCTCCCGGACGTGGGGCTCTGCCCTTTTTTCCTGAAGTTTCTCGGCCCGCGGCCCATAGGAACCAGACGACGAAAGATGGCCGCGTCCCAACGGGCCTTCTGCCCACTTCCAGGTCACCAGTAAGTGCGCGAGCACGATCTTCGCCACGGTGCAGACGGGGAACACGCGCGCGTAGGAGGCCTGCGGTGCGTCCGAATTGGAAATCAGGCTGGCGAAAAGGCAGGCTGGCCAGCGCCACGCCTGCCGTAATGGCGGCGCCAGCCAGAATCGATTCGAAGCCGCTGGTGCGGACGTTTTTTTCACCCGTGCCAACCGATTATTTCACAGCTTCCATAGCCCCAAGGACCGAAGCATTTTCCAATCCAAGGATGATCCTGAAATTAGGAATCGTTTCCAATGCAAGATGATCCTGAAATTGGGTACACCAAGACCAGGTGGATGACACTCCTTTCTTCCGGCTCGTGAGGCTCTGCAGGACGCCGTTCAGTCTTTGTCCTCCGCGACGAAAGGAGGACGTCCGAAATCAAATGAAAATGGAACCCAAGGGCGCGATCGGCGCCCGAACGTGTACTGAT
>JAIQFL010000353.1 GCA_020073365.1 Terriglobia bacterium
CCGCCGGTGCGGCCGCGCCGGCTGTCGCATGTTCTGATATTTACCCGCGATATCGATGCTTCGATCAAGTTCTATGAGCGCACGCTTGGCCTGCGACTTTCTGATCGCGCGTCGGATATCGTCGCTTTCATGCACGGCATTCACGGCAGCGACCACCACCTGCTCGCACTGGTGAAATCGAGCGGGCCTGGCTTCCATCACTGCAGCTGGGATACGGCCAGCATCCAGGACATCGGTCTTGGCGCCATGCGCATGCACGACAAGGGATGGACCAAGGGCTGGGGTCTCGGCCGGCATGTGCTCGGCTCAAACTACTTCCACTACGTCATGGATCCGTGGGGCAGCTTCTCGGAATATTCATGCGACATCGACTACATCCCGAAGGAAGAGCGCTGGCCGGCGGCCGACCATAAGCCCGAGGATTCATTCTATCTCTGGGGCCCAGACGTGCCGCGTGAATTCACGCTCAATCCCGAAGCTGGCGAGAGCTGAGACGCTAACTCGGCGCTGCCGTTACTCCACAACGATCTTCAGCTTTTCGCCCGGCTTGATCCGGTCGGCGGCAGAGAGGCCATTAAGCACGCGAAAGCGTTCGACGGCGTGATCGCTGATTGCCATGTGCCGCGCGAGCTTTTCTACCGTGTCGCCGGGTGCGGCAGTGATGATCTTGAGATGCATCGGGCGGATCTGTTCGCTTTCCTTCAGGCTCATGCGTCGGAAACTCGCAACCGATTCCCGGAATGAGCGGTCGATTTGTGCGTTCATGGTCTTGGCCGCGAAGATGAATCGGTAGACATCGCTGCCAAAACGTACCGCGAACAGGCGGAATGACCATTGATCGCCCGTCGCAGTGGCTGCGGCCGCCGGAAAGCCATTGATTGTAAATTCCTCAACGCTCGCAGCATCTACGTTCGTCATCCACCCTGACTTCAGGTAATCGGGCAACGACTGTTCGGCCGGAACGCTCACGACATCGAGGCGCAATGCTTCGTTGCCCCCGTCCTTGAGGCCAAGAACGGCCTGCGCCGTATTGTCGAGAGTGAATCCCGGCGGCGCTACAAAGGTGAAACCGAGCTTTGGGTGCAGAAAATGCCGGCCGCGCGCGAAACCTTCGCTCGGGTCTTCGCCATAAATCAAACCAGCGAGACTACCGAGATATTCGGTACGGTCACGTTCGCCAGTGCCTGGACCGCTAAACTGGCGGGCGTTTGCCAGCGCGTTCTTCACCCGCTCGGGCGTTGCCGGGTGTGAGGAAAGAAAATCCAGAGCACGCGGATCCGCGCCGCCGCTGGACGCCTTCAGATCGGCGTTGCGCTGCATGTCCGTCAAGAACCGAGAGGCGCCGTATGGATCGAAGCCCGCGCGCGCGGCAATGCCGACCCCGATACCATCAGCCTCAAATTCCTGTGCGCGCGAGAATGCCGCCAATGTGAGCTTCGATTTGGCGAGTGCCAATGCGCCCACCTGCGGGTCGCTGAGCACGTCGTTGACCACGTGGCTGATGATGGCGACCTGCTTGGCCTGTTCCTCGCGGATCGCTGCGTGGCGCGCAATGACATGGCCCATTTCGTGGGACAGTACAGACGCCAGCTCAGCCTTGTCGTTGGCGAGCGCAATCACCACGATCATGATCAGCGAGCCGGTGAATACCAGGACGTGAGCCGTGAGACCTTGCCCGGCGAGCTCGCCGAAAACCAGGACGCCCCAGGCCAGGCCCCAGAGTTGGTTGGTGTTCGACAGCGGTATCCCGCGGGCAATCCCGATGTACTTCGCGGCATAATTCTGAAACAGATCTCCCACCACCCAGCAGAACCCGCCGAGAAAGAGCCAGAACAGCGCCGGCCGTGCACGGACTAGTCCGGCCATCACGTTGTGCACGCCTCCGTCGAAGACCGCCGCCAGCGTGAATACCATTCCCAACTCGCCGAACGTGAATACGGTGACAAAGGAGAGCGGGTTCATTCCGCTGATGTAGGCCTTGCGGTACGGAATGTACATGGTGCCAAACTGCAATCCGGCGCCGAGGGCCGCCGCGATCCCCAGCGCCGCGCCGCCCGGCGGCCTGTGGCCCGTTTGTTGCGAGGTGGCATAGGCCAGCAGGCAAGCGCCGCCCACAATCGCCACCGCGCCGCCCACCACCCTTCCCCACCCGGACCCGCGCAGCTCTTTGAACAGAAGCCAGCCCCAGAACAAACCCACCAGGCTGTTGATATTCCAGAGCGGGAAGGCGATGGACAGCCCGACATTGCGAACTGCGAAAACCGTCAAGGTATTGCCCACCGCCCACAACATTCCGGCAATCACCGCCCAGACGATGAGATGCGGCTTTTCGCGAAGGTCCGCCAGAACATAGCCGGTTCCCTTCAAGGCCACGGGCACGGTCCAACGGGCGACGAACACGCCGGCCACCATACCGAGCGAGATCAGGAAGGGGGAAAAGCCGGCCGTTACCAGTTTGGTGGGAGCCTCGGCGGCGGCCAGCCATGTGGCGGCCGCCAGCCCGCAGGCTACGCCCAAGGCGTGGAGGGAGTAGCCGGAAAGCCCGGTTTTGGATGCCACGACGGTCATCTCACCAGTACCAGCACACCGATGCCGATGATCAAAACCGCGATGGGCAACCACAAATGCGGGTCGGTGGTAATCGCACGAGCACGCGACTGCTTGGAA
The DNA here is from genome assembly GCA_020073365.1 of Terriglobia bacterium. Lineage (GTDB taxonomy): Bacteria > Acidobacteriota > Terriglobia > Bryobacterales > Bryobacteraceae > JAIQFL01. The sequence goes on from JAIQFL010000353.1 coordinate 2,668, forward strand.
TTTGCCATGGTCGTCTTGGCCTCCCGGGCGACGTCATTCTAACCGGCGGTGGTTGGCTGGGCAGCATCTACCTCGCTCAGTTGCACGGGCCGCCCTTCGTGGCACGACAGCGTCGCGGCCAGGCTGATCCGCATCGCCGCAATGGCGTCCCGTCCCGTGAGCGAAGGCGGTTGGCCGGTCCTCACCTTGTCCACCACATCTTGAATTTGCGCGAGGTAAGCGCCCTCGAAACGTTGCATGAAATGCGGCACCACATCGTGCGTGATCCCCTCACGGGTCATCACCAGGATGGGAGTGTGCTGGAAATAGCCGATCTGAATCGATCCCTTGGTTCCCCAGACTTCGGTGCGGATATCGTAGCCGAACACGGCGTTGCGGCTCAACTGCACGGTACCCAGGGTTCCGCTCTCGAACACCAGGTTCACCAGGGCGTTGTCGATATCGCCCACGGACTTCATTTCGGGGTACGCCAGGGCGCCGCCCACGGCGTGAACCGTCGAGACCTCACCCATGAACATGCGGCCCAGGTCGAAATCGTGAATGCCCATGTCGGCAATCAGGCCGCCGCTGACCTTCGGATCGCAGAACTCGAGCGGCGGACGGAACGGATCGCGGGATATGGATGTCAGCACCACGGGAGTCCCGATGACGCCGTCGTCCACTTTCTTCTTCGCCGCGAGGTATCCGGCATCGAAGCGGCGCTGGAACCCCATATGGAAGAACACACCGGCCTTCTCGACAGCGTGGAGCATCTCGTACGCGTCGGCCAGCGATAGGGACATAGGCTTCTCGCAAAAGATGGCCTTGCCCGAGGCGGCGGCATCCATGACCACCTCTTTATGAGTGCTGGTGGAGGTGATGATGGCCACTGCCTCCACATCCTTATCCTTAAGCAACTCCAGATGGTTGGCGTAGACCTTGATCCCGCTGAACTCGGCGGCGAACTGTTCGCGCAGATCGGCTCTTTGGTCGGCTACGGCGGCCAGACGGGCGTGGGGAACGCGCTGTGCCAGGTTGCGCGCATAGACGCTGCCCAGCCTTCCCAGTCCAATCACGCCTACGTTCAGGAGACTGGACATGCGGGTGTCACTCCTTGGTAGATCTCCGCCAGCTTAACTGGCCGGTTCTCCAGGGCGGATTTCCGGGCAGCCAGCGCCATCAAGGCGGCTTTGAGTCCGTCCCCACCGCCGACGGGAACGGGCGTCCGATTCTCCACGGCATCCACGAAGGCGCGCATCTCGCGCAGATAGGATTCCGCGTAGCGCTCCAGGAAAAAGTTCAGGGGCAGGGCCGTGTGGATGCCCACGCCGTCGCACAGAATATGAGTATCGGGAGTGTTGTTCGTGACCGTCACCATGCCTTCGGAACCGAACATCTCCACGCGCTGATCGTAGCCATAGACGGCCTTGCGGCTGTTGTCGATGACGGCATACGCCCCGTTCTCAAAGGTGAGCGTGATCACCGCGGTATCCCAATCGCCGGCCGTGGCGAACACTGGGTCCACCAACACCGCGGCGCGGGCATACACTTCGGTGACTTCGCTTCCCATGAGGTAACGGGCCATGTCGAAATCGTGGATGGTCATGTCCAGGAAAAGTCCGCCGGATGCGCGGATGTAAGGTTCGGGTGGAGGCGCGGGATCGCGGCTGGTGATGCGCAACACGTGCGGCTGGCCCACCAGACCTCCTGCAATGGTCTCCCGGACCTTCAGGAAGTTGGGATCGAAGCGGCGGTTGAACCCCACCATCATTTGCACTCCGCGGCGTCCCACTTCCTCGATCGCGGCTTGCACTTTTTCGATGGAGAGGTCAATCGGTTTTTCGCAGAAGATCTGCTTTCCGCGCGCGGCGGCGTCCACGATCATCTGGTAATGCAGGTTGGTGGGGCTGCAGATCGCCACGGCGTCCACTTCGGGCAGGTCCAGCAATCCTCTGTAGTCTCCAAACGTTCTCTCGATACCGAAGCGAGTGGCAACCGCCTCCAGTTCCGCGGCGGCCACGTCGGAGAGGGCCGCCACTTCGGCGCCGGGAATTCGATTCACCAGGTTCTCGATATGGATTTTGCCGATGCGGCCGACTCCCAGAACGCCGAATCGAAGCTTCCTTGGTTTCATACCACTGCCTCCTTTGCAGGTTGCGGAATAAGGGCTCGTCGGGACCACTCCCTCATCAGAAGCTGTGAAAAGATCAAGATCGGTGGGGCAGGCGGTTCCGCCTGCCTCGCCCGCTTGCGGGCGATTCTCTCACAGCTTCTCAGCAAGCGGTCGTCGGCCTTTTTCCGCAACCATTTAGTCCTTGTCCGGGTTTGGAACCATCAAGTCGCGGATCACGGCGTTCAACTCGGCGCCGGCCGCGATGAACTGGCGCAGAGTTCGAAGCGTGGCTCCAAACTTATCGAACTCGTCGACAGTCATGCCGTTTTCGGAGTATGCCCGTCCGAAATCGGCGAATTTATCGGTCAGCTCCCGGACAACCCTGGGATCTACCGGGTTGTCCATCCGCGGAATTGGTTGGATGTCGCTCGCGTTATAGCGAAGCTGCCAGGCGTAAGGCGGCGAAATCACCACGTCTCCGCCGATGAATTCGCTCCAGTGCATATGGTTGCGAAACGCGGCGGAAAGCAGGCGCGGGCGGTACCCGCGCTCCCGAAAGATGCCATACGCCCTCTTAAACACTGCCACTCCGGCCCACTCCAGATAGCCGGGATCGACGCAGATGGCGTGCTTCTCCAGCAGCACCTTAAGCCAGTCATCCAGGCGGCCCACCATGATCGTGCAGACCGGGCCCATGGAACGGACATCCAGGCCTTCTTTCTCGCGGCGCGTCAAGCCGCGTTCCATGGCTTCGGCCGACGCGATCGCCTGGGGCACGGTGAAAGAGACTGTCGAGTTGATGCTGATGCCGCGATAGGTAGCCTCTTCCATGGCCTCGATGCCGGCACGCGTCGCCGGAATTTTCACAATCATGTTGGGAGCAAGCTGGTTGAAATGTACAGCCTGCCCCACGATAGCCTTCGCGTTCCGGTAGAATCGCGGATCAGTCTGTATGGAGAGGCGGCCGTTACGGCCTCCCTGCCGGTCGAAGACCGGCCTCAGAAGCCCGGCGCCTTTGACCGACATCTCTTCCACGATCTTCCAGCCGATCTGGTCCTCGGTGGCGGTGGGCATTTCCCCAAGCAGTGCCTCAATGCGGCTGCGCCACAGAGGCATCTGCCTTTTCAGGATGGAAAGGGCGATTACGGGGTTGCAGGTGGCTCCCACCGCGCCATGCTCCATGGAGTACGCCAGTTCGTCGAGGGCGGCGGAATCGTTCCATAGACACGTAGGCGTGGTCTCGGTCATTTGGAGGAGGGGGCTTTTGCGGGAAACGAGGGTAGATGCCATAATGCTCCAAAAACCTCAGGTTGAATACGTGTGCAATCCGATCGTATCCCCACGAAACCGATGCCGTCAAGCGGCAAAATCGGGCCGGCATTTCCGCCTTTACACGGCCGGGCAGCCGTGTCTACAATATCTATTACACACGTGTTCACATAGAGGAAAGACCGGATCTCCAGGTCTCAGCCCGGGCTGCCTGGCGGAATTCCGGACCTTGCGGCACGCGTGGTGTTCGCGGCAGTCCGGTGGCTGGTCTAAGGAGGCAAGCGCATGCAGTTACTGGTTCGGACGCCAAGCTCCCAGCGCGTGGAGAGTTACGGTTTTCATTTCCTCGGTTTCCAGACCCGGCGGTTGACCGCCCAGGACCGTGTGAAGGAAGATACCGGCGAGCGGGAGTTGGGCATCGTGCTGCTCGGCGGCAAGTGCTCCGTGGAATCGTCGCGCGGTACGTGGACCAACATCGGCCGGCGCCCCAATGTGTTCGAGGGCATGCCCTACGCCCTCTATCTGCCGATTTCCACGCGCTTCACCGTCACCACCGAGACGGAATGCGACATCGCATTTTGCTACTGCCGCGCCGAACAGTATTTTCCCCCGCGGCTGGTGACGCCCGCGGATGTGGATGTCGAGATTCGGGGCGCCGGCAACGCCACCCGCCAGATCAACGGCATTTTCAAGCCGGACTTCCCCGCCCACCGGCTGATTGTCGTGGAGGTTTACACGCCCAGCGGCAACTGGTCCAGTTACCCTCCGCATAAACACGATGTCCACAATCCCCCGGGAGAGGTCGATCTCGAAGAGATCTACTACTACCAGATCGACCGGCAGGAAGGCTTCGCCATTCAAAGAGTCTACACGCCGGACCGGCGCCTGGATGAGACCATCACGGTCCGTAACGGCGAGATGGTATTGATCCCGGAGGGCTATCATCCCGTGGTGGCGGCGCATGGCTACAACGCCTACTACCTGAATGCACTGGGCGGCTCGGCGAGGTCGCTGGCGGCCTCCGACGACCCCCAATACGAATGGGTGCGGCAAGCCTGGCGCGACAAGGATCCACGGGCGCCGCTGGTCTCGATGGACATGGAAAGGTGAGAAAAGCGATGGCTACACGTCACGTGACACGTCATGTCACTATGGCCCAGGCGCTGGTGGGCTTCCTCAAGAACCAGTACGTAGAGCGCGACGGCGCGGAGAACCGGTTTTTCCAAGGCGCCTGGGGTATCTTCGGGCACGGCATTATCGCCGGGCTGGGACAGGCGCTGCAGCAGAATCCCGATTTCCCGTATTACCTCTGCCGCAATGAGCAGGGCGCGGTCCATATCGCCACGGGCTTCGCTAAAGCACGCAAGCGCAAAGCCACGTTCGTGTGCACCTCCTCCATCGGACCGGGCGCCACGAACATGATCACCGGCGCGGCCACGGCTACCGTGAACCGCATCCCCGTACTGCTGCTTCCCGGCGATATTTTCGCCCGCCGCAACGTCGCTCCGGTATTGCAGCAGCTTGAATCCGAGCATACCCAGGATATTTCGGTCAACGACGCTTTCAAGCCCGTTTCGCGCTATTGGGACCGCATCTACCGGCCGGATCAACTGATCTGCTCGCTGCCGGAAGCCATGCGGGTCCTCACCTCACCCGCCGATACCGGCGCCGTGACCCTGGCCTTGCCGCAGGATGTGCAGGCCGAAGCGGGCGACTATCCCGAAGAGATGTTCCAGAAGCGCGTGTGGCACATCGCGCGGCCGGAGCCGGAGGCCGCCTTGCTGGCGCAGGCGGCGGAGTGGATCCGGGCTGCCCGCCATCCGCTCATTGTGGCGGGCGGCGGCGTGATCTACAGCGAGGCCACCGAGGCGCTGGCGCGAATGGCGGCCGATACCGGGATTCCAGTGGGAGAAACCCAGGCCGGCAAGGGCTCGCTGCCCTTCGACCATCCGCAGAACCTCGGCGCCATCGGTGTTACCGGAACGCCGGGAGCGAACCTGGCGGCGCGCGAGGCGGATCTGGTCCTCACTATCGGCACGCGCCTGAGCGATTTTACCACTGCCTCGAAGACGGCCTTCCAGAACCCACAGGTCCGCTTCATCGGCATCAACGTCTCCGCATTCGACGCCTTCAAGCACGCCGCGCTGCCGCTGGTCTCGGATGCGCGGACCGGACTTGAGCGGCTGCGAAGCGCCCTGAAAGGCTATCACGTCTCCCCGCGGTATGCACAGTCAATCGCCGAGTGGAAAGCGCGCTGGGAAGAGGAAACCGAGCGGATTTTCGGTCTGCGGCATGGCCCGCCCATCAGCCAGGGAGAAGTGATCGGCGCCGTGAGCCGCGCCGCGCGCCCGGAGGATGTGGTGGTCAACGCCGCCGGCAGCCTGCCCGGGGATCTGCATAAGCTATGGCGCACCAGGAGGCCGGGCGGCTACCACATGGAATACGGCAACTCCTGCATGGGTTATGAGATCGCCGGCGGATTAGGCGCGAAAATGGCCGATCCTTCGCGCGATGTCTACGTGATGGTGGGTGACGGCTCGTACCTGATGATGTCGTCCGAAATTGTCACCTCCATCCAGGAAGGCTACAAGCTCAACATCCTGCTCCTCGACAACCACGGCTTCAGCAGCATTGGCGGGCTGTCGCGCGCGGTGGGCTCTCACGGCTTCGGAACCGACTATCGTTACCGTACGGCCAGGAGCGGACAACTGGATGGCGGCTACCTTCCCGTGGACTTTGTGAAACTGGCGGACGGCTTAGGGGCCATCGCCGTTCGCGCCACCACCAGGGAAGAAGTGGAACACGCTCTCGAAGCCATGCGCGGACATGACCGTACCAGCGTGGTGGTGGTGGAAGTGGATAAGGAGATGCGCGTCCCCGGGTATGAATCGTGGTGGGATGTGCCCATTGCCGAAGTCGCGGAGATGGAGAGCGTCCGCCAGGCGCGGGCCGAATACGTAGTGGCGGTCGAAAAAGAGAGACATCACGAGATCGCGGCGCCCGCATGGGGCGTGGAAACCAAGGCTGTGTAAGAGGAGCGCGATGCCAATCAGAATTGCTACCGCCCCGGTGAGCTGGGGCATTATGGAAGTGGAAGGCTGGGCCAGGCAGCAGACCTACGAAGAGGTCCTCGACGAAATGGTCCAGGCCGGGTATACAGGCACGGAGCTCGGACCCTACGGCTTCCTGCCCACCGATTCCGCGGAGCTGAAACGGGAACTGGAAAAGCGGAAGCTGACGCTGATCGGAGCATTCGTCCCGCTGCCTCTCGGCCATCTGGAGCGTCACCCGGAAGGACTGCGGTGTGCGCTCGAAACCGCCCGCCTGCTGGCGGCAAACGGCGCGCCCTACATCGTGCTGGCGGATGAAATGAACGAAAGCCGTATGGCCATCGCGGGCAGCGCGGGCCCCGCAGATGGCTTCACGGAAGCCCAGTGGGAGGGCGCCGCCAGGCTGATTTCCTGTATTGCCAAGACCGCCCGGGAACTCGGCGTCCGCAGCGTGTTCCATCATCATGCCGGCACGTTTGTCGAAACGCCGGCGGAAGTGGGGTACCTACTGGACCTGACCGACCCGAAACTCCTGGGGATTTGCCTCGATACCGGCCACTATTTCTATGGCGGCGGGAACCCGGCGGAGTTCGCCCGTACCCACGCGCAGCGGATCTGGCACCTCCATCTGAAGGACATTCGGGCCGACGTCCTGGAGAAAGTACGAAGCGAGAGAATCGGCTACCTCGATGCCGTCCGGAGCGGGGTGTTCTGCGAACTCGGCCAGGGGAATGTGGACCTCGCAGGCGTGATCCACGAGCTTTCCAAGGCCGGCTTTGACGGTTGGGCCGTGTTTGAACAGGACGTGGACCCGACCGTACCGGGCACCAACCCTTTGGCCAGCGCGACGCGGAGCCGGGAGTACTTGCGGCGGGTCGCGGGGGTCTGAACCGGGAGTCGGAAGAAGCGCCCGCAAGCGGGCGTTGGCAGGCGGAAGCGCCTGCCCCACCTCTGAGGACCTGAGCCAGGTACCAGTTGAACCGATTAGAAGTATCCGTAGGCCAGCCAGCCGCCGTCCACGTACAGCGAGTGGCCCGTAATGAAGCTGGCTTGCTCGCTCAGCAGGAACGACACGGCATCGGCCACGTCGGCGGGTTGGGCCAGCCGCCCAAGCGGGATGCGGGCCTTGATCTGGGCTTCGTTGGCGTTGCCTGCCGCGATGTTGCGCTTGGTCATTTCGGTGGCAACATAGGCCGGACCGACGGCGTTGACGCGGATGCGCTTCTCTGCCCACTCAATGGCCAGCACCTTCGTCAACATGGCCACGCCGGCCTTAGCCGAGCAATAGGCGGCCCGGCGAGGGAAAGCCGCCTCGGCATTGGTGCTGGTGATGAACACGATCGCCCCACCCGTGGCCCACATGCGTTTGGCGCACGCTTGCGCGGCGTAGAACGCGCCGTTGAGTTGTACATCCACCATGCGCGCCCAGTCGGCCGGCGTCAATGAGATGGAGTCGTGCGGTTTGCTGATACCCGCGCAGTTCACCACCCCATCGAGTTGGCCGAATCGATCGACTGCAGCCTGCGCCGCGCACTCGCACATCTCGGGGTTGGTGATGTCGCACGCCACGCCGATGGCCTGGCCCCCCTCGGCAAGGATGCCCGCAGCCTTCTCCTGGGCCTGGGCCGCGTTCAGATCGGCGATGACTACCCGCGCGCCCGCCGAGGCAAGTCGCGCGCCGGCCTCGGCGCCAATGCCACCGGCGCCGCCGAAAACCACGATGACTCTGTCTATTCTGTCTTGAGCCATGTCATGCGCGTCTACGGCACGGTGGCCACGATGTTGGACACATTACGCTGGCGCAGCAGCGTGTTGAAGCCCGAGACTTCCTTCTCCAGGAGCAGTTTGAGGCGCTGCTGATAGGTGGCGGCCTGCTCTTTCAGCTCGTCGTGCACGGCCACCTGCTGGGTGGTCGGCTGGTAGTCGGAGCTTTCCACTTCGTTGGCCAGATACCCGAGCTTGTCGATCAGTTTCGGCGACCACCGCACGCCATCCTGGCCTCTACCGGTGACTTTGAGCCGGATGAGATTGTCCTCGATGTCCATGAGCTTGCCGTTGAGCTGATCGGCGGCGGCGTGGAGGCTGGCTCCGTTTTCATCGGTGCCCAGCGCGCTTTTGAGCCCGGCTACCTGCGCGCGAAGCGACTCGATCTGATTGACGGCGTCCACCATGTTGTCCATCGTGCCGGATAGCGAGGTCATGAGTCTGGTCTGAATCTGGAGGTCGCCCTCGGTGCCGTTAGAATGCGGGTCCTTCAACACCTTGAGAGGCTGTGTGTACTCCTTGCCATCCACCATGAGCTTGACGGTATAAGTCCCCGGAGGCGCGAGCAGGGACACGGCTTGTCCCGTGGGAGGCGGACGGTAGCCATCGGGGCCCATGGTGATTTCGGGTGCATACAAAGGACTGGTGCGCAGGCGCATCGACTTG
>JAIQFL010000354.1 GCA_020073365.1 Terriglobia bacterium
GCTTGCAACTCCGAGTAAGGGAGATACAGCTTTGGTCGCATTAGTGGAAACCGCTCCTTGATGTGTTGGAAGTGCTTCCACAAGACCGTACCCTTCCAACTCCGACGACTGAGCAAACCCATCGGCGATGTCATATCCACGGACCGCAGCAGTGTGCGAACCGTGTCCCACGATAAAGCCCGAGGTAGTTGCTCCAGACGGTAGAGTCGCGGCGTGTCGATCTGGCGATCCAGCCCGGTGGGTGCTCTGCCGTCCGTGCTGAGAAAGCGAAGAAATCCTCTCAAAGCAGCAATATCGTGCTGGAGGCTTGCCCGGCTGAGACGGGTGCCAGCCTGGGCGATGTACGATTCGATATTGCTGCCCTCAATGCAGCCCACAGCAGTGCCCACTTCTTTCAGGTGCTGGAGGAAGCATTGTGCAGTCCGCCGGTGACTGGAAACGGTGGAGGCCGCGAATCCGCGGACTTCGCGGAGGTGGTTCGTGTACTCTTGACCCAAAATCGACGGCCGAGTTGCTGCTGCTTGGCGCCCAAACGGGGTGGCTTACAGACGATCCAGCACGGTGCGGACCTTGGCGGCCAGATCGTTCACTGTGAAGGGTTTGCTGATGAAGTGTTCGCCATCTTGAAGACTCTCGCTGTCCGGTTCGGCGTGGCGGCTATAGCCGGACATGTAGAGCACCTTGATCTCCGGCCACTGTGCCGACAGTCGCTGCGCCAGATTCCGGCCGCTCATTCCCGGCATTACCATGTCCGTGATCATCAGCGAGATCTGTTCCTGGCTCTTCTCACAAGCACTCAAGGCTTCATCGCCGCCGGCCGTCTCGATCACTTTGTAGCCAGCACGCCGCAAGACCACACATGCCAGCCTCCGAAGCGAATCATCGTCTTCCACTACGAGGATGGTCTGGTTTCCCGGTTCCCGAGCAGGGGCAGTCTGGGTCATTACCGGCGCGGGACACCCAAGAAGGCGCGGCAGATAAATGTGGAAGCATGTCCCGCTTCCCAGCCCACTTTCCACCAAAATGTGGCCGTTGCATTGTTTGACGATCCCGTAGACGGTCGAGAGTCCCAGCCCGGTGCCCGCGCCCAAGCACTTCGTCGTGAAGAACGGCTCGAACGCTCGTGCCAGCGTGGATTGGTCCATGCCCACACCCGTATCGCGGACCACCAACTGGACGTAAGGTCCGACATCTCCTTCCAGATGCGCCGTCGCGTGCTCGGCCGTGATGTCGGTAGCGGCCGTCTCGATCGTCAGCACGCCGCCCTCCGGCATGGCATCCCGCGCATTGACGGCCAGGTTCATGATCACTTGTACAACTTGCCCCGGATCCACTAGCGCCCGCATCTCCTCCTCCGCGCAGTCTATTCGAATCTCGATGTCTTCGCTAATGAGCCGGCGCAACATATTCTCCGACTGGTGGATTACCGAGTTGATATCGACGTTCGCAAATTGCAGATCCTGTTTGCGACTGAATGCGAGCAACTGTCGAGTCAGCATCGCCGCGCGCTCGGCAGCTTTCACAATCTCCTGCACCTGCTCGGTGGCCGGGTCCTTTGCAGAATGCGACAGTTCCAGCAGATTGGCGTTTCCCAAAATCACCGTGAGCAGGTTATTGAAGTCGTGGGCCACGCCACCCGCCAACTGAGCGATTGCTTCCATCTTCTGGGCATGTGCCAGTTGTCGCCCCAGCCGTTGATTTTCCTCCTCGACCTGTTTGCGCTGGGCGATCTCCTGGTCCCTCTCAGCCAGCAACACTTCCAACTCGCTCTTGGCGGTCTCCAGTTGTTTGATCTTCCGGTCCATCTTGTGCACCAACCGTGAGTTGTAAGCTCGCAGATAATCGAGCGTCACCTCCTGCCCGATCTCCGGAACGGGCGTGCTCTCCTGTTGGGTCGCGCGGATCACCTGGTTGATGGTCGTCATGAATTCGTCGGGATCCGCCGGCTTCACTATAAATCGAGATGCGCCAAGAGATAAACCGAGTTCCTCATCCTTTTTTTCTGTATACGTGGCCGTATAGAAGATGAATGGAATGTGCTTAGTGCGCTCATGGCTCTTTACTTCGTGGCATAGCTGGTACCCGTCCATCTCAGGCATCAGAATGTCGGCAACAATCAAATCAAAAGCCTGCTTTTCAAGCTCTTCGAGTGCCTCCAGACCGTTGCGTGAACTGGTCACCTCGTGCCCGTGCGGTTGGAGCATCTGCTCAATCAGGTAGCGGCTCTCCGCATTGTCGTCGACACTCAGAATCTTCATACCGGCCCTGTATGCCCTTTGACGAAGGCCGTTACGGAATGCGCGAACTGCCCCGAGTTCACCGGTTCTTCGATGCAGCCGACGAAGCCGGCTGGCATGGCTTTGGCGCCATCCTCCGGACTGGCAAATAAACTGATCCCGATAATACGAATTTGCGTCAGATCTGGATCGCTCCTGATCACACCGGCCACTTCGTAGCTATCCATTTCGAGTCTCCGAATGTCGAGCAGAATCACGTCAGGGGCTGCCCTGTGGACGACATCGATTCTCATTCTTCCCCAATGCGAGTTTGAACTTGCGGTTTCCACAGTACCCTGATTCTAACGCGCGCGTCAGTTCGCTGCCACTAGGTCTTCGACCTCCGAAAAGATGCCAAAACCATTTTGCGCGTGCGCGATAAACCTCGCCCATGCCGCCCGCGCCGAGCGGCGCCAGGATCTCGTAAGGGCCGAGTTTTGCGCCGACAGAGAGCAGCATATGAGCGATACAGCCAAGTTTAGCCGATCGATTGGTATTGTGCCTGGATCATCCGGAAGTTGACGGGCTTCCAGAATCGGCCTTCCCGCAAGCCACAGGTTCAGCACTCGCCGCCCACTTGACGTAAAGTGGGCATATACGGCCAATCGTGATGCCCGCGCGCCAGTAACTACAGTCGAATCTATCAATTAGGGGCGCGTGCACAGATTGGACCGCATATGCCGACAATAACCGGCCAAACTGGCCGATTCTAAATCGCTTACGCTAAGAGCCGAGGTCAGCCAGGTTTGGCCGGTTATTGTGATCACATCGGAAAGTGGGCCACCGAATGGCGGATCAGCCGGTCCAGTCTACGATAAGCCGGTTTCTCGGCCCCTATCTTGCTAGCACGGGCCCATGCACCTCCAGTTCAACCTTATGCGACTGCCGGCCAACCCCGAAAATTGGGCCAACATCCGGGTTGCCGACCATCCGGACCGAAAACGGGGCGAAGGCACACTTAAGCTGTTATAAAGTCGAGGTCGCATCGACTATAGACATTAAGAAACATTAAGAGATCGATGAACTTACAGGCCTATCGCCGATGGAGGGATGAAGGATGACGATCGCAAGCAATCACGAAAACAGCAATGCAGAAAGGAGTCTACGCAATGAAATCGCTGATTGAAGTCTGTGTAGTTGGATCAATTCTGGTCTGTGCAGCGGGCGCACAGGAATCTACGCAGCCCGCACTGCAGAAAGGTGTTTCGGTTCAGATGCCAGTTGCGGATCATGCAGTAGAGATGCGGGCAGCCGACGCACAACAGGCGACCGTAGTAGCTATCACGGCGGACGGACAATTGTTTGCCGGCACCGAACCCACCAAGCCCAGTGCGCTAAGTAAGCTGAGTGCGGGGACCGTGTACGTAAAGGCCGACTCTCGAGTGCCGTTTCAGAAGGTACTCACAGTGTTAGACGCCTTACGTGGTAAGTCGGTGGTGTTGCTTGCTGCACCGCCCAAGAACGTGGAGAGGACGAAGATTGTGCCGCCCTATGGGATGAGGGTGACCGTGTCTCGATAGGGGTCTCTGCTGAACACGGCCATGAACCGGCCCAATCGGTGACGTCTCCGGTAAAGTGTCGAGGCCGGACTGCTCCAGCGTCGCGGCGCATCCGGAAAGGATTCACCCGACCGCATCGCGCCGCTACGGTAGAGGTGCTGCCTGCAAGGCACCGGAACGCAGTGGTGAGGTCTGCTCCCATTGGGCCGCCGACGGCAGACGTTCGGCCCCAATCTCCAGAAAGCCGGTTTCACGGCCCCTATTTTGCGGGCACACCCCGCACGCCTGTAATTCAACGCTACGCGACTGCCCGGGAGCAATCGCCGAGCCGAACATCCTGCTGATGGCCATAGATGAAAGCCACACGCCTTCGATCACGATGTGACGAATTGGACGGCGGAGATGGACCGGTAGGCCCGGTAAACAACGATTGCTGACACGCAAGGTGATCAACAGCCGCGCCGAAAGTGTGCGGCGTTCGTCGTGCGCAGGGTCTGAGAACGGCTGCAGGGAGTTGCTGTTTCGAACCAGCAATTCGAGTTCTCGCTTCTGATCGTCGGTCTGGAATCATTCGCCTTGTCCCCTTTTCTCGCTGGTTCGTGCATGTAGGGGTAGAGCAGTAAACGGCCCCGGACAGGGGCAGAAGGAGATCCAGACATGAACATCAGAAAAACGAGCTCGACCTTCGCAGCCACGCTGGGAATTGGATTCGGGCTTTGTGTCGCGACAAGCATCGCCCGGGCGGACGATCGTGCCGACCCGGGGCAACTCACTGCGCAGTGGTGGCAATGGGCGTTTTCTATTCCATCGTCGCTAAACCCGATAGCCGACTCGACGGGAGGAAGCTGCATGATTGGGCAGAGTGGTTCCTTATGGTTTCTGGCCGGTGTGGGCGGGCCCTTCGGCGGATCTGCCGTACGAGCGTGCTCGGTGCCGGAGGGAACCACCTTGTTCTTCCCGGTCATCAACCGGGTGTTTTTCAACAGCCCGGGCTGTGGACAGGGCCCTGAGAACATTCCGGTCAAAGTCCTGCGCAAAGCCGTCGGCGATTTCATTGATTCGGTGAGATTGCGGGACCTGAACGTCACTCTCGATAACCGGCCGGTATTCCCCTTCAACCGCGTACAGTCGGACGTTTTTGCCATCGCAATGCCCGCGAACAACATCGGCGGGTGCGATGCCGGCGTATACTCACCGACAGTCGATGACGGTTACTATGTGAAACTCGACCCCCTGAAAGTCGGGAAGCACACGCTGCGCATTCAAGCCGTAGCCCCCGGCCCGGACCCCTTACACCCGTTCACCGTGGATGTGACCTATCACCTCACGAGCGTCGATGTGCTCCAGAAATAGGCGACCCGAATGGGCAACCCCTTTTAGAGGCCGGAGGCGCAGGATCGAAGCATCTCATTTGCCGGCCTCCGGCGGCGGCGTGGCGAGGAGCAGCACGCCACGCCCGTCCTTCGGAGTTGCCCAGAAGAAGACTTGGCCGGCATCGTTCAGGACTCCTCCAATGAGGCCGGAGACGCTGGCGACCGTGCCCACGCCTGGGATCGCCGTTCCGGTCCCGGCCACAAGATGCAGCGCGCCCCGCGAGTACACGTACAATCCGGAATCGCCATCTTCCAGAGCAGCGTTGAAACTCACCTCGCCACGGTGGTTTAGTGAATAGTTGCCGGCCGAAGATACCGGATTCACTGTCAGGATTTTGCGTCCGTCGGGCATGATGTCGCCGGGCCGGGCGATGAGCGCGGTGGCCCCGCGCGAGTACAGATAGATGCCGCGAGCGGAAGGGAGACCCGGCGGCGGCATCAGTTCCCCCATGAACACCAGGTCCCCGCTGTTGTTGATCGCGGGTCCCCAAGCGCCGCGGAGGAAGTTCCCGTTGGCGGCCTGGCCACCCTGGTGGGCGATGGATTCGATCTTGCCGGAGGCCGCGCTCCTCAGATAGATGCTTTCCATGCAGCCGGGCATGATGGGGATGCACTCCTCTCCCGCTACATGGGCTCCAAAGGCAATATCGCCGCGATCGTTGATCCACGGATTCGCAGCGAAATCGAATACGCTTCGTCCGGGAGCAGGATCGCCGGGCGCTGCCACTCTTGTAATGCGGCCCGCGCGGTCCGCCAGAAAGATTCCCTGCCCCAGACCGCTCGCCGGCGCCACACCTTGCATGGTTCGCACTACCCCGGGGAAAACGATGTCGCCGGCGGTGTTCATGCTGGCGTGCTGTCCGGCGGATTCGAAGGTGCCGAACCCGGGCGCAACGGTGACTCCCGGAACGACCAGGGCGCTCACGGTTCCGTCCCGGCGCGAGTAGCGGAACAGACCGGCTTTGCTGAACCCCTTCAGAGCCGTAGCACTGAACGGCTTCAGGCCGAACACGAACGCGAGATCGCCGGCATTGTTGATCGCGGTGTGGCCGAGCGTGCTGCCTTCGAACACGCCCCCGCTGGGTGCCGGTTCGCCCTGCCGCGCGAGCGCGACCGCCGCCCTTGCGCTGCCCGCCGGCAGGAGGAAGGCGCCCTCGCCTCCTGTAGAGAGATCGGCGGCAAAGGCCAGATCGCCGTTGCTGTTCGAACCATACGGCTCGAAATCACTAACATAGAATCCACCTCCCGGGGCACGGTCGCCGATGCCGGTGATCTTCTCAAAGCGGAGATGCCCCCAGCGCGCATCCGGAAGCGCGCGGGTGACGTTCGGTCCGGGCGGAGAGACGCCAAATCGCCCCAAGCCGGCGAGCAGCGCCAGAACCGCCGCGGCGCCCAGGACCGCCGCCACCGCCACGGTCCGGTTCCGCTTGAGGAATTTGGTGGCACGATACACCAGACTCCCACGGCGCGCCCGGACCGGCATATCCTGCAGGAAACGTTCGATGTCTTCCGAAAGCTGCGCGACCGATGCGTAGCGCCTCTCCGGCTCCTTGCGCAGCGCCTTCAGCACCACCCTATCCAGGTCGCCCGGCAGACTCGGCTTCAACGGCTCCTGTTCGCAGATGAGCCGGCGCAACTGCCCGTAATCGCTCTCTCGAATTGCATAGGGGAGTTGTCCGGTGAGCAGTTGGTAGAGCACCATGCCCAGCGAATAGATATCGCTGGCCGGCCCGATCGGATCGCCGCGAATCTGCTCGGGGCTGGCGTATTCGGGCGTCATCGGCCCCAAGCCAACGGCCGTTTCCAGCGTCTCCGCGGAGAGTTCCCGGCTCAGCACCTTGGCGATGCCGAAATCCAGCAATTGCGGCGTGCCGCCGGTGCCTACCGAGATATTGCCAGGCTTGATATCGCGATGCAGAACCTGCATGTCGTGCGCATACTGCACCGCGTCGCAGACCTTTCGGAACAGTCTGAGGCGGTCCCGTACGTTCAACTTGCGGCTTTGGCACCAGTGGTGGATGGGCACGCCTTCCACGTACTCCATCACCAGATAGGGCCGCCCGTCGTCGGTGGCGCCACCGTCCAGAAGCCGCGCGATATTGGGGTGGTTGAGCACCGCCAGAATCTGACGCTCATTGCGGAACCGCCGCAGGATCTCTTCCGTGCCGAGTTGCGGATGGACCAGTTTGATGGCGACCTGTTTGTGGAATTGCCCGTCAGCGCGTTCGGCCAGGTAGACGGTTCCCATGCCCCCGTGGCCGAGCTCGCGCAGAATCCGATACGGACCGATGCGCTGCTGCGTCAACGCGACATCTTCGGGTTCGGAGATCCCGGAGAGTTTCGATTCCAGAGAGATGCGCTGCACCAGAAAACCAGCAGCCTGCTCGTGCTCCGCGACGAGGCGCTGCACCTCGCGTCCCACAGAGTCATCCCTCTCAGACACTTCTTGAAGGAAGACGGTGCGGTCGGCGCCTTCGCGCTCCAGCGCGTCCGCGACGAGTTCTTTGATCTGCTGCCAGTCCCGCGGTGTCATCGCGGCCTCACTGCCTCACAACGGCCGCTCCCTCGTGCATGATCTCGCCGTGCAGCCACGCTTTGGCCGACATCCAGTCGCGCTTCACGGTGCGAACCGAAACCCCCAGAACTTCCGCGATCTCCCGTTCGGGCAGACCGCAGAAGAAGCGCATCTCCACGATGCGACACTGCCGCTCATCGAGTTGCGCGAGTCTGGTCAGCGCCCTGTCCAGGGCCAGCACGTCCACGGCGTCCGGACCGTCTGGCAGGGCCATGGCCTCATCGAGTGCGACCTTGTTCCCGCCGCCGCGCTTGGCCGCCTTGTGGCGTTCGGCGTGATTGACCAGAATCTGGCGCATAACATTAGCCGCGATGCCAAAGAAGCGCGCGCGGGTGTGGCAACCGGCGATGGACTGGTCGACCAGGCGGAGGTAAGCCTCGTGGACCAGGGCGGTCGCCTGTAGCGTGTGATCGAGACGTTCGCGGCGGAGATACGCGGCCGCGAGGCGCCGCAGTTCGCGGTAAACAAGCGGCACCAGCTCATCCAGAGCGGACTGGCGCCCGCCGCTCCAGGACAGCAGCAGCCGGGTGATGCGTCCCGGGTCAGGATTCGTGGCTGACTCCATGGCAGAGATTATATGACTATCGGAGCAGCGCGGGGAGAGAAATCCGCCCCCATACTTGGGGTCGAGGATGAAAGTCGGAACACCAGCAACGAATCTGGCAGCGCGCAGGTGTACCGTACGGGCCATGAACGGTTCCGCCAAGCGGCAGGTTTCGCTGGATAGAAACCGGCTGCCGGTGTGGCCGCCGGACGGGGCAGTTGTACTTTCTGAACCGGTCGAAGCCGGGTCTGTAGGTGGTGCAGTTAGCGGCGGGGCGGCGCCTTCGAGTCGTGCCCTCCCGCCCGTCTGCCCCAGAAGCGCCGGTCTACTTGCAGACCTCGTCCCCGAAGTTCGCCGTCCCCCGGCAACCGGGTACTGGCGGCGGTCGAAAACGCGGAGTTATACCCGGATCTATCGAAGACGTTCAGCATGACGATGATACGCGGACGCCCGGCGCGTGGCGCATAGCGTCGCGCAGTAGGCGGGACGGTCCCTGCCGAATCGGCGAGGCTATTTGATCAGGCGGGTCTCTCCGGGCAGACGGTCGTTCCCCCCAGGAGGGACGCGTTCAATCGCGACCTTCAACCTGCGCCGTTTCACGTTTGGAACCTTTCTCCCATGCCATCCGCCCCGCGCGTAGGGAGTATTTTACGGCGCATCTGGAAATGGTTCCTGCAAGGCCCTAGCGATTGTGGTCGTGAAGTGGACTTCTCGTACAGTGGCTCCAAAAACCTTCTGGTAAAACGGTCAGGCCGCCTCCGCTCAAGTGGCCGGCGACTCGGACGAAGCTCACCCAATCGGCGAGCGTTATTACCTCATATCGGTAGCTACGGTCGGGACGTGATTCCCGCCGCCCGCTGCTGCAACTCGGCCCGAAGCTCCCGGACGCTGATCCCCATCGCCCGCGCAGTCGTTTCGGCAAGGCTCTCGTTTGGATCCCGGACGATTCCGATGCGGGCGAGCCGTTGAGCAATCTCCGGCGCCGGCGAGGGGCACGGAGTAGCCGTACGTTGACGCACGACCGCTTCCTCCAGGCTCACCAGCCGTCGCTTGAGTTGCGTAGTCATACGACGAATCGGCTTACGCGGCCTCCTCCGTGTCGGCAGCGAGTAGTTGTTGGGCGATCTTCTCCGGCAGTTCTGGCGGCAATTCGGCGAGCGAGCCCCTTAGCGTCTGACGCAGTCTGGTTAGGTCCGTGAGACCAAGACTGATCACAGCGTTCGGACCTCTGCCCCTGTGCTCCATCGACTGCCGCTCCTGCCAGAGGTCACGCTCTCGCGGTTCGAGCAGCCTCAGCGCGGATTGCCACTCGCCAGCGGCGAGCCTCTCGACGATCGCTTCTTCCACTGAAGGGACGGGGGCCTTCGAACCAAATCGAACCTCGAGTCTGCGAATCCTTCCGGCAACTGTCTTCATTGAGTTGGTTCTCATTCGTCTATCCCTGCTGGGATGCTGCCGACCGAAGATTCGGGATCGCTCATGAACTTCATTACCGCACGAACGGCCTCTACGCTGAACCGAACGGGCTCGGCTTGCTCGTTCGTCATGTAATCGTAGATCTGCCGGTCCCAGTATTCCAACCATTTCTGCGATTTTGGCACGAGGCCGCTCAGGTCGGTGAGGTGCGCTTCGAGCCTCTGGAGCCGCCTTTGAAGATTCGTCATGGCGTCTCTCGGGGGCCGCCCTTGACTTGAATGCTCTGCCGTATGGAGTCGACATCGGAGCGGTCAAACTGTAAGCCACCCTCCTGCCAGGCGTCCAGCAGCCAGTGAGGGAATGGCGACTTAGGGACCTCGGCCTCGTCCGGCACCGCTGCCTCCAAGGTCCGCACTCTCAGTTCCAGCCCGCGACGCATCTATGGCTTCCTCTGCGCCTCGGCTGCTCGTTCCAAATCCGATAGACAGATGATCACGTTGAGGCCGACCGCCTTGCGCAATTGGTTTAACCATTGGGAGACAACCATCGTGCGGAAATCAAAGCTGCATGACCAAGTGGATTGTGCGGAAGATCGTCTGACCGCGAAGGACCAGGGGTACCGTTTTCACCGATGGCTCCTCAAATGGCGCAGCTTGTGGGCAGTAAAGAAACTTGCTGGTCGGACCCACACGGGTTTGCTGGTGGAACAGATGGAACAGCCAACACACAACCCTCAACACAAAAGACTTTCTTGTTGTAGGTTGTGTGGAACCTGTTCCAGTCTGTTCCACTCTGCCAGGGAGCAATGATGGCGCGGCTGAATTGCCACCGGTTCCGATCCAGTGAAGTGCGGATGTGGCTGTGCGTGATGGCCTACAACCCGGGAAGTCTTTGGAGGCGCCTGATGCTGCCGAAGCGGATCGAGAGCTGGTCGCTGGCCAGCTTGCAGCAACGGCTGGTGAAACCCGGCGGTCGTCTGATCCAGCGCACGGCACTACTGGCTGATGCTGGCCGAGAGCCATTTAACGCGGCGGATGTTTCAGGGCGATGATAAGATGGATAGCCGCCTTGCCGGTGACGACGGAGTAGACGGATGCGATGGGACGCAGAGAATTTGGTCGACCGGGAGGCGAGGGTTGGAAAGGTGTCTGTGGAATGCGCTGAAAAGACGGGATTTCCCCGTTGTGGATTTCTTCAGGCAGGGCGAAATTGGCGCGTGGCGGAGCTAAAGAGGGCTCAGCCACCGGAAGGAGGAGGAGCAGGGGGCGCATAGGTTGATATTACGATTTACGCGGAGGAGGGTGGCTTCGGTGACAAAGAGCGTAGAATGGAAGCAAGTATGGATAAACAGACCTTTATTACCGTTGTAGCGGCTGCTGCCATTCTCGCCCTTGCGGCTTGCTCGGGAAGTCCCAAGGCGGGGGCGATCGAGACTAAAGCGGGGGCGGAAACGAAGAAGGAGCCTCCCACACCACCGGATCCCGTCGCCGCGCAGACGGCTTTCTACGAGATGTATAAGCCGGCGCGGATCTGGGCTCCCGACCTGCTGCCGCTCAGCCTTACCAGCAATGAACTGCCCAGCCTGAAGAATGAAGGCGGGAAGGCTGCGATGTGGACCGCGGTGTTTGTTTCACCATCGCGGCGCGAGGCGCGCACATATTTCTACTCGGTGGTGAACGAGGGAGAATCCGTGTCGAAGGGAGTCACGGCGCGAGGTGCGCAACACTGGAGTGGGCCAACACCCAAAAGCAGGCCATTTCAGACCACGGGGTTCCTCGTCGATTC